>JBBQBR010000190.1:0-5644 GCA_038317875.1 Lysobacterales bacterium | reverse complement strand
GTCGATGTCGCAGCAGATCTCGACGTCGTCGAGGTTGATCCCCGGGATCTGCATCAGCGCCTCCGCAGGCAGCTGGGCGTTGCGCACGGAGTAGTGCTTGAACTGGAGGTTTGTCCTGATTGCGCGCATCAGGCATTGGTTCTAAGTCCAGGTGGCGAAGTGCGCTATCAGTTCAACGGTACCCGTGCCGCGACTGCGCGGGTTGACGTGTTTGATGCCGCAACACCCAATGCACACTGGCTGCGCGGGCCTGCGCCGATTACGCCGCTTTCGACACCGGTAATGCATCCAGAGCAGTTTTAGGGGGCTCGCAGTGTCAATCCCGAATCCGTAAATGGAACCGTTCGCCCTGATGCTGAGCTAAGTCGAAGTATCGAAGGGCAGAGCCGCAAAAATACTAACGCAGCCGCAGCGCTTTGAGCATCACGAAGCTTGCGGCTGCATGCTTCGACAGGCTCAGCACGAACGGGTTTCGTTTAACGCGGCCGCCGGAGTTCCACAAGTCCGCTTTTTAATGCAGTAAATACCCTGACAATTTTATTGGCATCGGCGCCGCACGCGCTAAACTCAAACCATAACCCGCAACTACTGCTATGACCATGACCGCCATCAAACAAGCCGATTTCATTCAATCCGTCGCCGATGCGCTGCAATACATCAGCTATTACCACCCGGTGGATTACATCAAAAATCTCAGTCGTGCTTATGATTTAGAGCAATCGCCGGCGGCTAAAGACGCGATTGCGCAGATTCTAATCAACTCGCGCATGTGCGCTGAGGGGCATCGGCCGATTTGTCAGGACACCGGCATCGTGTCGGTTTTTTTGGAAATAGGTATGGACGTGCAGTGGCCCGATGCCAGCATGGGTGTGGAGGATATGGTCAACGAGGGCGTCCGGCGTGCGTACAACCACCCGGACAATAAACTGCGCGCCAGTGTACTCAGCGACCCGGCGGGCAAGCGCATCAATACCAAAGACAACACGCCCGCGTGCGTGCTGATGAAAGTGGTGCCGGGCAATACGGTGGACGTGATTGTGGCGGCCAAGGGCGGCGGCTCGGAAGGGAAAAGCAAGTTCGTCATGCTCAACCCAAGCGATTCGATCGTCGATTGGGTGATGAAAACGGTTCCGACGATGGGGGCAGGTTGGTGCCCGCCGGGCATGCTTGGCATTGGCATTGGTGGCACTAGCGAAAAAGCCATGATTTTGGCGAAAGAATCCTTGATGGAGCCGATTGATATGCAAGAGCTGATCGCGCGCGGGCCGCAAAATCGCATTGAGGAGCTGCGTATTGAGCTGTATCAGAAAATCAATGCGCTGGGGATCGGTGCGCAGGGTTTAGGTGGGTTGACCACGGTGCTCGACATTAAAATCCGGGATTTCCCGAGCCACGCGGCGAATTTGCCGGTCGCGATCATTCCGAATTGCGCCGCCACACGGCACGCGCATTTCACGCTTGATGGTACGGGGCCGGTCACGCTAGAGCCGCCCAATTTAGCCGATTGGCCGACGTTAACTTATGACGTCAGTCAAGCGCGCAAGGTCAATCTAGATACGCTCGATAAAGCCGAAGTTGCGACTTTTAAACCGGGTGAAGTGCTGCTGCTGTCCGGTAAATTGCTGACTGGGCGCGACGCGGCGCATAAGCGCATGACCGAAATGCTATCGCGTGGTGAAGCGTTGCCTGTGGATTTCACCAATCGCGTGATTTATTACGTTGGCCCAGTTGACCCAGTGCGTGATGAAGTTGTGGGCCCAGCCGGACCAACCACGGCCACACGTATGGACAAATTTACCGCGCAGATGTTGGAGCAAACCGGTCTAGTCGGCATGATTGGCAAAGCAGAACGCGGCCCGAGCGGGATCGCTGCGATCAAGGCCAATAAAGCGGTGTATTTGATGGCGGTTGGCGTCGCGGCTTACTTGGTCAGCAAAGCCATCAAAGCCTCGCGTGTAGTTGGTTTTGCCGATTTAGGCATGGAGGCGATTTACGAATTTGAGGTGGAAGAGATGCCGGTTACGGTTGCGGTCGACAGTCTCGGCACCTCGGTGCATGAAACCGGGCCGAAACTTTGGCAGGGCAAAATAGCGCAAAGTAAGCTTGGCGCGATTCCGGTAGTGGTGAGCTAATCCGATGCCAAAAACTAAAGTGAAGCTAAAGCATCCGAGCTCGGCGAAAACCGCATTTAAAACTGAAATTGATCCAGAGCTGCTCGACGACCCGTTACAAAGGCCAACCAAGCGCGTGGCAAAACCCAGATCTAATAAAGCGCGGGCTAAAGCGCCGACTAAATTAAAAACTCCTGCCGCCAAAGGTGCTAAAACGCCGAAAGCGGTGCGCGCGATCGTCAAACGCGCCGCTGCTGCACCTAAGCGCCCGCCGCTGAGCTTGCCGGAACTGCGTGAGCGTATTGATAACGTCGATCAACAAATTCAGTCCTTAATCGCCGAGCGCGCCCGCTATGCCCGGCGCGTTGGGCAAGTCAAAGGCCCGCTTGCCGCCGCAATTGACTACTACCGCCCGGAACGCGAAAGCCAAGTGCTGCGTATGGTGATCGAACGTAACGCCGGGCCGCTGTCAAACGGTGAATTGGTGCGCGTGTTCCGGGAGATTATGTCAGCCTGTTTGGCGCAGCAAAACCCCCTGCGAATCGCGTTTTTAGGGCCGGAAGGTACGTTTAGCCAAGCGGCGGTACTCAAGCACTTTGGTCATTCGGTGAAAGTGCTGCCGCTAGCTTCGATAGAAGAAGTGTTCCAAGAAGTCGAAGCAAAAAATGCCGATTTTGGCGTGGTGCCAATCGAAAACTCAGTCGAAGGTTCGGTGCACCACACGCAGGATATGTTCGTCACGTCTAACTTAAAAATTTGCGGCGAAATTGAGCTCAGCATCCAGCAGCATCTGATGAGTACGGGCGAGGATTTAACTAAAATCGAGCGCGTATATTCGCATGCGCAATCGTTGGGCCAATGCAAAATGTGGCTCAAGAAAAATTTGCCCAAGGCCGAAAAAATCCCGTGTTCCAGCAATGCCGAAGCCGCGCGCCGCGCGCGTAATGCGCCGGAAGCGGCAGCGATTGCCTCGGAAACGGCGGCACAAATTTACGGCTTAAAAATTCTGCGCCGCAGCGTGATGGATCGCCCGGATAACACCACCCGTTTTGTCGTGCTCGGCCACAAATTGTTCGAGCCTTCCGGGCACGATAAAACCAGTTTGATGCTGGCCGGTAAAGATCAGCCCGGCTTGCTATATCAATTGCTCGATCCGCTCGCGCGCGCTGGCGTCAGCATGACCCGCATTGAATCAAGGCCCATGCGCACCGGCAAATGGGAATACGCATTTTTCCTGGATGTCGCCGGGCATATTAAAGACGATGCGCTGAAATCTGCGCTTGGGGAGATGGGACACTTGGCTGGGCAGTTGAAGATTTTGGGGTCGTACCCGATTGCGTTTGGGTAGCGCATTGAAAATCAAGCGATTCAACCGCTTGCATATTTCTAATCCATAGTTCAGCATACGCCGTATGACAACCTATTCCTACCCAAAATCCCGCATCAATGCGCGCATCGATCAACTCGCCGAGGAGCAGCTGCGTTATGTCACCGAGCACACGCAAATGAATGTGACCGAGGCCCTGCGCGCATCCATCGCGCTGCTGTATGACAAGGTCAGTCGCGAGACGCTTCGGCCGGCCGACGTGCTCGCGCGCGGTCAAAGTTTTGTCGCCGCTGGTGCCAGCGGAGATACCGAAGGCTCGACTCAGTACAAATCAATTTTGAGCCAGTCTGTGCTGCAAAAATATCAGGGCAACTGAGTGCTGATTGCCGATACCGGTTTTTTCTACGCATTGGCGGACCGTAGCGACCGCCACCACACCAGGGCCGTGGCGGTGCTGCAAACGATTGCAGAGCCATTAATTACCACCTGGCCGGTGCTGACTGAAACCACGCATTTGCTGATGCGGCGCTTGTCGCCACTGGCCTGCACACGCTTTTTGACAAATGTGGCCGATGGTTTTTGCGCCGTGCATGCGCTGGAGCCGGCGCACATTCGGCACGTTTGCACGCTGATGGACAAATACGCGGATTTACCGATGGATTTGGCCGATGCCTCGCTGGTATTGCTGGCAGAACACCTTGGTGAAGGCCGCATTCTCAGCACCGATCAGCGTGATTTTCAAGCTTATCGTTTTAAGAATCAGAAGCCGTTTCAGAATGTGTTGATGGGTTGATTGCTTTCAAAGCTTGCCCGGTGGCTTTCCGCAGATAAATTGCTTTAGCCTATATTTAGCTCGAACACCGATGCCAAAGGTGATACACCGTAATATCAGTAGCCAAACCTTTCCCATTTGGCCAAGAAAAAGCTCGCCGATGCAGACTAATGTGAACGGCTTCTGCTTCACTACACGCTACGGTTGTAGAACTACCCTGTGGAAGTTGAAGAGTTGCCAAGGATGACATTCGACTCGTTTCAGTCATCGCTGGAATTAATTGCCCTGCGATGGTCCTGCCGTCGCGGGCGTAGGCGAGCATCATCGCTTCCTGCATCGCCCAAGCATAGTCACCCCGCACGAAGCGAATAAGCCCATCGTCGCAGTATTTGCTACCGACCGGGTGCCTTGAATCCACCGGCTTGGCTTCAATAAACAGCCCTTCGAACTCTGAAAGTACAGGGCGTGGCTCAGTCGCGTCGTCGCGTAATTTGAAGAAGAGATCGGGTGCTCTAGTCAAACTTTTGTAGTCAAAGCTGGCCCATTGACCCTGACGAATAACGGTATCGAAAGTACGTTTGTTGAAACCAGCAACTTCACCGCTTTGGCGAAGATTGTTCTCGATCGATCCTCGCAGTGCAGCGGTAACTTGATCTTCGGTTGCAGCCGCAAGATTGAAATTCTGTTCGCGCAGTAATACTAGAGCGCGCATCAGCACGCGCCTTATAATTAGAATGACCGAAAGACCTAGACGCGGGTGTGGAAGTTGGTATTGCTCTGGCGCAACGCCGAGCGTGAACAAGCCTGTTGTGTCACTCGCGCTCATGGGTGTTCGGGTAGTCCACATGCGCTAAGCTTCTCACGGATTATGTGTTGTGCACAAAGACGCGCTCGCGTAATGGTCCACCAGCGGCGCTGATTCAACAGGCCAATAAGCAAACCGCGATTATTTGGTGAGTGCACGATTATGCGACTGCAGCTGCGCCGGTTAGCCACCTCCATAGCTGCGCACATCAGGTTTGAATTTATAGGTGCCGAGTCGGACTTACGTGAGACAGTTAGAAAGAACCAAGGCTCACGCCAAGTGTCGTGTTGGAACTCGGCTTCACATATCGCCGCGTGTTCGCCACATACGTCAAAATAGGGTTCCAACTCATCACGTAGTGTTTTTATAAAACCCGCACGGCTGTCACGCGTGGTGCGTTCGTGTGCTGCCTTCCCTGCCTTGCGATACGAGGCCGCAGAGAACAAAGTATCTTCCGCTACCTGCACGGCATCTGCGTCAAGACCGTAAAGTTCGAAGATGAATTGGTTAATTTCTTGCCAAGGTTTATTTGCGTCTTGTTGTAGCCGCTGAGCTAGCCTGCGAATTATGGCTTTACGTGCCACAGGGAGTTGGGCGAGCTGAGGGAACGGCAAAGCATCGAACTCCTC
>JBBQBR010000189.1:0-5655 GCA_038317875.1 Lysobacterales bacterium | reverse complement strand
GCGCAAATGATGACTGTGGGTTGATCGGTTGCGGTGTCCCAGGTTTGAATCGCACCCCGCACCGCCTTGTCACTTGACAAGCACTGAAGTTCAAGGAGCGAGGCACGCATGATCGGGGCTGCTAGCGAAAACGATGCGCTTTTTTTTGCTGGCCGACGCGCCGCAGCAGGAGCAGGCGGTGTTATATTGAAAACTATTGATCGTCGATGACGAACCGGCGATTCACGGTGTTACCACAAAGGTACTGAGCGGCTTGCGGTTTCGCGGCCGAAGCTTGCGTTTCCTGAGCGCTTATGACGGTGTACAAGCCCGCCAACTATTAGTTGAGCACGACGATATCGCTTTGATTTTGCTGGATGTAGGCATGGAAAGTGATGAAGCTGGCTTACAGTTGGTGCGTCATATTCGCGATTTGCTGCACAATGATGTGGTGCGGATTATCTTGCGCACCGGCCAAGCTGGCCAAGCGCCCGAGCGCGACGTAATCCTTGAGTACGACATTAATGACCATAAGGAAAAGACTGAACTAACCGCGCAAAAGCTTTCCACCGCCGTGGTCGCCACGCTGCGCGGGTATTTAGCGCTTAATGAGGTGGCCGCACTTAACCGCGAACTGGAAGCCAAAGTTGCCGCACGCACGCAGGAATTGCAGCTGGCGAATGCCCGTATCCAGCATTCGCTGGATGCGCTAGAACAAGGTGAGCAGGCAGGGCGGCGCGTGCAATTGAAGCTATTGCCGCCCAGCCCTGGCGTTTTGCGGGCTATGGGTTTTCGCATCTGCTGATGCCTTGCGATGTTCTATGCCGTACTCGACGTTTCCACGCGAGAGATGTGCTACGCCAATGCCGGTGCGGTGCCGTATCCGCTGCTGGTTGATGCCCAGGGCGCGCGACATCTAGAAACCAGAAGTACACCAGCGGGTTTGTTTGAAGCCTCGAAGTATCAAAACCAAACGCTTAGCCTGCCTGGGCGCTTCCGGCTGTTGTTATGTTCTGACGGCGTGTTGGAGGTGTTGCCGGAAGCCAGCAACGATGCCCGGCTACAGCGCTTGGCAGGCTGTGTGACGCTTGACACTTTAAACCTGGAAGCGATTCGCGAGTGCCTGCAAATTTCTTTAACCGCGCAACTGCCGGATGATTTGACTATGCTTATGCTCAAATGTGACGAGGCAATTTGATTTGAGCGACAATCCAAGTATGAAAGAAGCCATTGGCTATGCGATCCAGGATGGTGTTTGCTATTTAAAGCTCAGTGGCGAGTTACGCCACGATTGCGCGGGACCTTTGGATACGCTGATCGAACGCCTGTTTGCCATGAGCACCTGCGAATTTGGTGAGGTCGTGATCGATCTTAATGAAGTCAGCTTTATGGACAGCACGGTGATCGGCTTTTTGGCCGGAATTGCCCGTGAATTGATGGCGCGCGATTTATCCGCGCCGACGGTGTTTTCGACCAACTTTGAGATCAATCAGCTAATGCGAAGCCTGTGTTTGGATGAGGTTTTCACCCTGATCGAGCAGCCTACCGAGCACACTTTGACTCCGCTTGCTTTTGCACAGGGTGCGCAGGGCGATGGACAATGCTCGGGGGCTGCAATTTTGCGCGCACACGAGGCGTTGGTGGAATTGAACGAGGCTAATCGTGTGGCGTTTCAGTCGTCATCACCTTGTTTCGTGAGCAGCTGGACAACTGAGAGCGCTACGGCCCCATAAACCCCAAATCCCGAACCGCAAAGGCATTCAAGTTCGGGAAAATGGTATCCATCGCCAAGGTGTCGGTTATGCCCATCCACTTCGCCAGGGTCGCAGCGATTTGATCGACGGCCGTGGTCGGTATGTATTGGCCGCGCGAGAAGCTCCAATCTTTATCAACGTCGCTGTCGCTATTGATGATCAGCTTTGGATAGGTTCCGTACAATTTATTGCCCTGCACTGCGCCGCCTAAGACCATCATATTGCCACCCCAGGCATGATCAGAACCATTGCCATTGCCGCTCAGCGTGCGGGCGAAGTCGCTCATGGTGAAACTGGTTACTTCATTTTGGCTGCCGATTTCATTCATCGCAGTCCAAAATGCGCCAAGCGCTTGATTCAGCTCGGTCATTAATGCGCCGTGGCCTGCGGTGGCAACGGCTTGCCCGGCAACAAACATGCCATCGTGCAAATCGAAGCTGCCGTAGTTGACGAAAAACACTTGGCGCTGCGCAGACAGGCTGGTTTTGCCAATTTTAATCATGCGCGCAACAATTTTTAGCTGATCGGCGAGTGAATTGCCGGCTGGGAACACGGTGGAAATGGTGCCTGATGCGCCCGCCAGTAATCCCGATAGATCCTCGCCGATGCTTAAGCTGCGGCGCATAATGGCCGCGTATTCTTTGGAAAATGGCTGTGCGTAAGCGTCATCTAGCAAATCATTGAGCAAGGCGCGACGTTGGCTGGAGAAGTTTGCGTTGACGCCGGCGGTGTAGTTGTCGATCAAATTCACGCCATTGCTGGCAATTTGATAGGGCGTAATCTGATTTCCTAGCAAAAACCTGGTCGAGCCCGCTGCCGAAATCGCCGCCGATAATCCATTCGGTAGGGGTGCCGGTGCCACCACACTGGCGACGCGTCCGCCCCAACCAAAGCGGCTTTGGCTATCGGTCGTGCTTTGCCCGATTTGCCACTGCAGCGCTTGATCATTATGCGAAAACAGCTGCGCTGGCTTGGCGGCACCGGCGTTGTATTGGGTTTTCGTAATCGGTGCAATCAGCGGCCCGGCATTGCAGACAAACGCCGCTTTTTGCTGGTTAAAAAGGGTTTGTAAGCCGCTATGCGCTTGATTAAGCGCGCCGTTCACGGCGGTAAAATCCGTGCACGCTGGGTGCAGGCCATACGCGCTGGCTTGATTGCTTGGGCTGATCGGCAAAATATCGCTGAAAACATGTGCCAGACCGGCGGTGTTGGTGGGGCCATAAATGCCACCACGCGCAATTTTGTAGCGATCATAGGCGGAACCCGGCACATCCGCATCACGCGGCATCAGCCAATTGAACGAATCATTCGCGCCATTCAAATAAACACACACCAGCGCCCGATAGCCGGTGCCGTTGACTCCCTCAACACCGTTCCCAAGGGCAGCGGCTCTGGGCATAAACGCCAATTGCGGCAATAGCGCTGCGGCGGAGCCAGCGGCAAAGGTGCAGCTAAGCTTGCGCAAAAATTCGCGACGGTCATTTAGTCCACGATGATTAATAACTAGGCGTGACATAGTCTGCTCCTAAAATTTTTGAAATTAGCGCTGTACCGCGAATTCGGGGGAAATGGCGATCAAATGGATCATGCTGAGCGCGCGACGACGCTTATCTGTGGTTGCCATCGTGGTGTTCATCAGCGCCAGCAGCTTCGATTTCATGCTGACACTCATTTGACCGAACATCATCCGCGTATCGAGCTCATCGAGCAGCTTGTCGTTACTGTCGGGCAAGCCATCAATAATGTCGGGTGCCAAATAGCTTAAGGCAGCGGGCGCGGTGAAGGGCGTCGTGGCAGTAGCGGCGGTGCTGTAGCCGGCAAAGATACGTCGCCACAGCTCATCAGAAGCCGAAATCGAGGTCGATTCATCAAAAATTTGGAACTCAGGTGAAAACAAATTGGCGGCCTGAATTTCGCCGGCCTGTTGGAAGTCTGGCTCGTAAAAATTGAACACGCTCGGCGCACCTAAGGGGCGCTGCACAAAGGCGCGTTCAGGTGCGGCCAGCCCGTATGCACCATTCGCGGTCGGTGTGATGCCAAAAGCGCGCCAAATTGCGGTCAAACGCAACAGCGGTTCACGCAGCTTGGCAAAATTGATGCCGGGGGCGGCGCGCGCTTCGTCATCAAGCAAAATAGCCTTCACCACCGCGCCCAAATTGCCACGTGTATTAGTGCCGTCGTTCTCAAATATTGCCGCAACACGGTCAATGTAAGCAGCGCTGGGATTGCTGGTAGTCAGTCGCTGAATCAGTTGGCGCGACAAAAACGGCGCCACGTTCGGGTGTAAGGATAAGGTGTTGACCACGGTGTCCACTTGCGCCGTGCAGTAGTTCACGCAGGCCAACTGATCCGCCGCAGGGGTGCCGGAATAGCACGCCACTGGGCTAGCGTTTATGGTGACGCCAGAAATAATCAGCTTGGTGTCGTTGGGTGCTGGCAATACCGCGTAATTGTTTGCCGCCGTTTGAAAGCGCCCGGTATCGCTGTAGCGTGGGTAGCACATCATTGGTCGATAGGTGTCTGGGTGATACAGCGCAGTCAGCACCGTATTTCCGCCCACCGGCACGTTGTAACGTTGGGGATTTGTAAAAATTGCGGTATTGGAAAAATTGCATGCAATACCGGTACAGCCGCAGTTGTGGTTCAGCGTAATCGTGCCAAAGGTTGCCGGGCCGTTGCAGCTAAACCCAAGGCCGGTGAAAGCTTTGGCGGTTTGCGTAATAATGTCTTGGTTGTAGGTCGGTTGCACCACGCCACCCACGAGTACCGGCGAAAAATCCCGATTGCGCTGAATTAAGCCGATGGAAAACAGCTGCATGATTTCACGCGAATAGTTTTCATCCGGTGCCAATAGCCCAGGTGTGGGCACGCCACCCACCAAAGTCCAATCGGTTTTTTGGTTGCGCAGTGTGGTTAAAAACTGCCCCATCATCGGGCTGTAGGTCACGTCCCTCAACAGGGTGCGATAGCTGCCAAAGGCGTTGCGCAACAAAATATCGTTGTATTCGGAAACGGCAATCGGGGAATTATTGAGCGTGCCAACTTCCGAAAGCACCAAAATCTGGGAAAGCGCAAACGCGACGCGTTGGCGCAGCTGATCAGGTGCTGTCGCTGCCGTTGCAAACCAGCGTTCTTGGCGAAACGCAAGATAAAACCCTGCACCGCGTGGATTAACCGCGACATCCGCAGCGATTTGGCTTTCCAAGACTGGCCGCTGGAGCGTCGGATCAATATTCAGTTGGCGATCCACCCAGGCGCTGTAACCGATCGATTTGAGCTCGCCCAACTCGACCTGCGTCGGCCCAAAGGTGGCTTGAGTTAAAAAGCGCGCCGCCTCGGCGTCATTTGCGGGCGCATTGCTGTGGTTTTCAAAATCACCGGCCAAGCCACCAAACAGAATGTCATTCGGTGCGGTCGGTAGCGCTTGATCGAGCTGCACGCCCTGCATGGCTGGGTCGCTAGTGCTGGCGTTAGCCAGTCGAGCTTGAGCGTTTACAGCGCCGTAAAACAAGACCATTGCTAGCAAACTAGCCAGTCTGGTCATTACAAGCGTGGTCATGGGAATCGTTTTGAGCTTCACGGGCGTGCTCCAAGCATTTTGGGAAGTTGGCGTTTCGAGATCCTAAACGCACGCCTAATGGATTGGTTGACCGAGCATGACGAGTTTTAAGCAGGTTGCAAAAATTAGGGTGTAGGCCTCGCAAGAACCTTAACGCCGCTGCGACTCCACACCATCTTTAAACAAAAAATCCCGCGTTGCAGGATCCTCCGGGTTTTCTCCATACGCGCCCTGTTCGATCCAGTCGTAAATAAGCGCTTGCAAAGCGGTTGGCACATGACCACCGGGCGGCATGCGATTGCCAACCCCCGGTTCGGTGCAATTGACCTTGGTGAAGAACAGGCTGCGCTTCGCATCGCCGGC
>JBBQBR010000188.1:0-5717 GCA_038317875.1 Lysobacterales bacterium | reverse complement strand
GCTGTTCTCACTACAAGCAGCTCAAGACCGTGCCCTTCACCCTCAATGAGACCCACTCAACTGGAGAGCCGTGTGCGGGAGATCCGCCAGCACGGTTCGGAGGGCGGGGCGGCTTATAGTCGCTCCGACCCCTATATTTTGTAACCTGCGACAGCGTTTCGCTGAGCACCGATCACCTGAAAAGCCAATGGATCCCGGCCTGCACCGGGAAGACCATTCGAAATTTGAAGCAATCGGTATGTAAGCCGTCAGCCTGCTACGCGGTGCCCAACTTGTTTCGCTGAGCAAAATACGCAATCCATAATTTTCAGTCGATCTTTTTCAGTAGATCCGCAATCGTCGCAGTAAATGCCGCGCGATCCCGCTGATCTATATGCGAGCTGTCTGGTAGGCGCAAGGCAGAAATTGCCGGAATATCGAGCGCATAAATCGCACGCGCGCCGTTTGGCACGACAATTTCCCTGGCAAAGCGGTCCCAATATTGCGCGCGTGGATAGCCTTGCTGGTCAGCCATTAAGTGCGCACCACTGGTGGCCGAGCAAAAAAATAACACCCTTCCCCCACGTGCACGAATGGCGCGAATGTCTTTGACGACATCATCAAGTTCGGCCAGCCACTGATCCGGCGCTGGCGGCGGATGGTCACGATAGTCCGCCAACACGCCAGCGGCAAAGTTCGCCGCCATTGCGGCGGTATTGGTATTGGGATGCTGAAAATCCAGTGATCCAGCACGGTTCGGTGCGATGGTGGCGTGGCGTGGCTGCGGTGGAGCGGCGTTAAAAATCAGGCGTGTCAGGGTTGGAACTAAACCTAGGTCGGCATCGCCCAACAGAAATTTTGCCTGCCATTGACTTAAAATTCGTCGATGCACCGCTGCACTCGGCCCCACGCCTGCAATAAATCGGCTTACTTGCGCTTGCTGCATATCCCGGTAATAGCGGGACAATCCACGCGCATCGATATCAACCAAAGCGGTGCCGGTGAAATTCGCGTCACGCGCGAGATCGCTCAATGCCGCTAGCGGATAGGCACCGTTGACCGCCAACATCACCGGCACTTTTCCGGGCAGGGCGCGTGCCAATGCTTGCGGGTCTAAGCCGTACAATATTCTTGAGGTGCCTAAAATTGCGATTGCGTTCTCGCCCAGGCCGTCAACGCGCGACCGTTCCAGCGCCCAAAGATTCAAATCATCCCGCACAGTGGGTAGATGGCCTTGTGCACGGCGATGCTGCTCAACCATTGCACACAGGGCTACGCAGCTGATTACAATGATCGCAAATGTCAGCAGCCAATGATTACGGTTCTTGCTTAAGCTTTTCATGTCTTAAAACTGAAAATAGATAAATGCCCGGGCATTGCCGGGCGAAAGGATGATCGCGCTCAACAATAGGCCAAGCAGCAAACCAAGAATAACCGGCGGCAGCGTTTGCAGCCGGGCCAACAGCTGGAAACGCCGCTGTGCCAACTGCAATGCAATAAGCACTAAAAAACCACAGGCCATCAGCTTTGAATCGGCGCTTACTACAATCGTTTGAATTGAATTTGGCGCAAGCATCTGCGCGCAGATTGTCAGAGCTTGCGCGCTATCCGTGGCGCGAAACCAGACCCAGGCGAACATCACCAACAGCAAGGTTATTAACCAAGCGACGGCGCGCAAAAGTGTGGCAACGGGCCAGGATTGGCGTGCATGAATCCGCGTCAGCATCGGCCCCAATAGCCGCTCAAGGATTAAATACAGGCCGTGCAGTGCGCCCCAGGCGACGAACGTCCAAGCCGCGCCATGCCAAAGCCCGCCCAGAAGCATCGTTAAGCTCAATGCCACGTAGGTGCGCAGTGCGCCAAAGCGATTGCCGCCGAGCGGTATGTAGAGATAGTCACGTAGCCAGCTGGACAAAGAAATATGCCAGCGCCGCCAAAAATCGCTAAAACCAACCGCGGCGTAGGGCGCATTAAAATTCTCCGGTAGCCAAAAACCCAAAGCCCGGGCCGCACCAATGGCACACAGCGAATAGCCAGCAAAGTCGCAGAAAATTTGGCCGCTAAAGGCCATTGCGGCCAGCCAAGCGGTGCGAAAATCATGCGTGGCGCTTGCGAAAAGTAAGTCTGTGCTGGGTGCAAACACGCTGTCGGCACCGACTACTTTTAAAAACAAGCCAATGATAATGAGCGCAACGCCAGTGCCCAGCTGCGCGGCATCGCTGCGCGGATTGCGCGCAAGCTGCGGGTAAAAATCGCCAAATCGCACAATTGGCCCGGCGACGAGCTGCGGGAAAAACGCCACGTACAGTGAAAAGTCCATCCAACTGACCGGCGTGGCGGGCAGTCGGCCGCGATAGGCATCAATGCAATAGCTCAAGCTTTGAAATGTATAAAATGAAATGCCCACCGGCAGTACCCAACTTGCTGCGCCAGGGGCTTGCAGGCTGTGCAGCAAGCCGGTATCGAAAATCGAATCTAGATTGCTAGCAATGAAAAACCGGTACTTAAAATACGCCAGCACACCCAAATTGCTAATCAGCGACAACATCAGCCAGCGATTTTTCATCACCTTTGATGCAGTCATTAACTTGCGTCCTAGCCACCAATCGAGGGTGCTAGTCGCGATCAGCATTGGCAAAAAGTAGGGATTCCAGCCCGCGTAAAACGCCCAGCTTGCAATAAGCAAAATTGGCTTGCGCGCAGGGGTGCCCCACGCCATGCGGTCAAGCAAAACGACGCTGATAAAAAACAGCAAAAAACTAAAAGAGTCAAAAGGCATGCAGGTGGATACGGCAAAATTTCGCGTAGTCTAGCTCGGACTGAGCAGCGGACGCGAAATGGCGGCGACGTTAGGTGTGCGCGGCAAATTATTTATCCAATCTTGAAAAATAGTTGCGAAACGGCGATTTAAGCTGGGTAAGGTGATTTTAGGATGTCCGTTCAGCTGAATTACTGTTACATATCCTTCTCGGCGAATTTCGAACGCCTGGAGGCACTTAAAATGGCAAAAGACAAGCAAATTAGCGGGCAAACGTTCCCTACTCGATCTGGTTTATTGGGCGTCATGCTTGTTGTAAGTGGGCACAGTTTCGCGTCTGTTACTTTGATGAACGCAGATCGGCGCGAACACGCAGTCAGCATTAAGTGCAAGGCAGACGTGGAGCCTATGGATGACATTATTGAAATTAATGGTTTGTTAGATCTGGAAACTGGGCCTTGCACGGTCAAACTAAAAGCGACTAATCAGGTCGTGACCGCTACCGACGGTGAAATTATCGAAATCCGTGGCGGCAAGATCGCATTGCAATAACACCAGGCATTGCGGGCGGATGCTTTTATTCAGCGCAAACCCGCGCAAGCGCTTTAAAGCATGGGTAAACTAGGCGACTTTTTCCCGCGCTCTGCTTGTGCGCGCCAATCTGGAGCTTTCCATGTTTAGCAACAAAAAACCTGCTGCCGCACCATCCATGCAACGTCCAGCCACGCCGATAGAATGCCTAATTGGCGCGCGTATGACCGTCACTGGCGATATCGTTTTTAGTGGTGGCTTAAACATCGCAGGCTCAGTCAAAGGCTCGGTTATTGCTGAAGGGTCCGATGCTTTGGTGGATGTCAACGAAAGTGGCCGTATTGATGGCGATATTCGTGCGCCGCACGTGCACTTGCACGGTGAAATGAATGGCGACGTGGTGGCAACGGAAAAGTTGGTGTTGGGCTCAACGGCGCGGGTGCGCGGCAATATTTTCTACAAGCTGCTCGAAATGAATGCGGGCGCGCAGGTGAATGGGCAGATGATCCATCAAGACGAACCGCAGAAAATGCTGCCTAAGCCATCTGCTGAATAGGCACTAGCCCGAAAGCTCGGACAGCCTGACCGAAAACCCGGCTCGCGCGGCTTAAGGTTGAAAGCACCGAAATCGACGCAAACTCATTGTTAATCTAGCCAGTCAAACCAAATGGAGCGTGTTATGGAACTGCAAACAGAATCACTCGATTTCACCGCCCGCGCCGCGCACAAAGTACGCGAATTGATCGTCGAAGAAGGCAACGACGCGTTGAGCCTGCGCGTTGCGATTTCCGGTGGCGGCTGTTCTGGCTTTCAATACGGTTTTAGTTTTGAAGAAGAAATTGCGGACGACGACACGCAGGTCACCACCGACGGTGTGCGTCTATTGGTTGACCCAATCAGCCTGCAATACCTGATCGGCGCACAGGTCGATTACGCGCAAGATTTACAGGGCGAGCGTTTCATTATTAAAAACCCGAACGCCAAAACCACCTGTGGCTGTGGCTCGTCTTTCACCACCTGAGTGTGCATTCGCCTGTGCCACTATATTCCACGCGCTTCTCTTCTGAGCGCAGTGCTAGCAACACGTTTTCCGCAATCCCGCTGGATCGGGCGACGGAACGCCGCGAGCAAAATGATTGGATCGCGGAAATTCATCAGACTGCGTTCGAGGTTTTAGTAAGCCCGGAGCATTTGATCGCTGGTGGCAGCAATCAGTCGCTGCATTTTTTGCTTTGTGCGGACTTGCCGACCTTGCGCGTCGAGCGCTGGTATCTAGGACAATTTGAAGGCGCACATTACTTTGCTCGCGTCGTCATGCAAGCGGAGTACCCGCAGCTCGAGTGGCTCGATTTGCGCGCCGCTGCGCTAAAGCTTTCGCCGCTCGAAGCCGGACTTGCCGCCTATGCGCGTGGCTTGGCTTTTTGGCATCAGCGCCACCAGTTTTGTGGTGTTTGTGGGCACCCGACCGTTTCAGAACACGCAGGCCACCGCAGGTGTTGCGTCAATTCGAACTGTGGGGCCGTGCATTTTCCACGCACCGACCCTGCAATTATCGTTGCGGTTGAATTTGAAGATAAAATTCTGCTTGGGCGTCAAGCAAGCTGGCCGCCCGGGCGTTACAGCACCTTGGCTGGCTTCGTTGAACCGGGTGAATCCTTGGAAGACGCTTTGGTGCGCGAGGTTTATGAAGAAGCGGGCGTGCGCGTGATCGCGTCAGACTATTTCTCCAGCCAACCGTGGCCGTTTCCTGCGTCACTGATGCTGGGGTTCACCGCGCTCGCAGCCGACGATCAAATCAATGTCGGCGCCGAACTCGAACACGCACGCTATTTTTCTGTGGCGGAGTTTGAAGCTGCGCTATTAGATGGCAGCTTGCGCACGCCGCCGCAGGTCTCGGTTAGCTTTCGCTTGATTGAAAACTGGTATCAGTTGCGCTCAGGACGGAATTTGTCGGAATTTTTGGCGCGATTGTAATCACGAGCGCCTAGCTATTTGCCTGTTTGACAAGCAGCACAGTGGTGGCAGTTTTCGCGCGTTAGCTAGATTGTGCCAATCCCGCCCAAATTAACGCTACGATCCGACAGCCGCCACTTTTAAAGCCGGGCCCATGCCGCAAATCACTTTGATTGAAGCCGTCACGCAAGCGTTGGCGTTTGAGTTGAACAGCGATCCAAATGTATTGGTGCTCGGTGAAGACGTGGGCGTCAATGGCGGCGTGTTTCGCGCGACTGCAGGCCTGCAGCAGCGCTTTGGCCCCGATCGCGTCTTGGATACGCCGCTGGATGAAACCACGATTGCTGGGGTGACGGTCGGCATGGCGGCGCAGGGTTTGCGCCCGGTTGCCGAGGCGCAATTTGACGGCTTTGTCTATCCGATGATTGATCACATTGTTTGCCACGCGGCGCGCATGCGTAATCGCACGCGCGGGCGCTTGAGCTGCCCGATGGTG
>JBBQBR010000187.1:0-5770 GCA_038317875.1 Lysobacterales bacterium | reverse complement strand
CTTGCCAATTTCACAGCTTTTAAAGCTCAGCTGCCCAAGTTCTAGTGCGTGCGCGGCGGAAATGCTAAAGCCAGCGAGCACGCCGATTAAGATTTTTGATTTCATGGTGTTGAGTTTCATGGATTAAGCATGCTCAGTCCAGAGGGGTGCTTGCAATAGGTCAGAAGTCTTACGGTTGCGGCACGTTGACAAGGCGAAAATTTAGGGTGACGCGACCCGCCCTGATTCGTCATTCCCGCATGGTTTAAGCGGGAATCCAGGTTGCTTGACGCGTATTCTGCCTGTATCCACGATAAAAACACTCGGGGATGACGAACGGATCCAGAGCTAAATAGCGTTGCCTTCTTGAACCCACCAGATCAGTACACTTAACCGACCAAGATAAAGCCGATGTTCACCGCCATGACCGACCCACGCCTCAACGAAATTGAAATTAAAATGTCCTTCCAAGACGAGCTAATTGATGTGCTTAACCAGCAAATTAGCGGCCAAGAACTCAGAATTTTGACGCTAGAGCGCCGACTACAAACGCTCGCTGAGGCGTTTTTGAATTTGGATACAGGTGCCACGATCGCTAGCGGGTCGGCAAAATCCGAGATTCCGCCGCATTATTAGGTTGCCGCCTGCGTTTGGCTGGCTATACTTCGCCGATGACGTCACTTATTAACTCAGGCATTACGCCTGACGCTCAACTGTCCGCCGAACTACTTGCGACTGCGCAACGGAGCAAGCTTTCCCCGGCCAAACAACCAATGGCCGCACAGATCGCTGGCGTGCAAACACTGCTTGAGCCTGACTTGCTGCGCTTAAATGGCGTATTGCGCGCAGAGTTGGCATCGGATGTCGATCTAATTGGTGAAATTGGCGAATATTTGATCGCGGCTGGCGGTAAGCGCTTGCGGCCGATGTTGGTGCTGCTGACTGCCCGCGCCCTCGGTGCTGGGCCAAAAAATCTAGAACACTCAGCATCGTTGGCCGCAATTGTTGAGCTGATTCACACCGCTACTTTGTTGCACGATGATGTCGTCGATGAGTCGGATCAGCGCCGCAATCGCAAGACCGCAAATGCGCTTTGGGGCAATGCCGCAAGTGTATTGGTTGGGGATTTTTTGTATTCGCGCGCGTTCCAAATGATGGTGCGCTTACAAGATATGCGCGTCATGGATATTCTAGCGAACACCACCAACGCGATTGCCGAAGGTGAGGTATTGCAGCTAATTCATAAGCGCGACCCGGCGGTTTCGCAAGCGCAGTATTTCGAGGTGATTAAGCGCAAAACCGCCGTGCTGTTTGAGGCCGCCTGCAGGCTAGGTGCGCACGGAATGGGCGCAAATAGCACCGTTGAGCAGGCGTTGGCGGATTTTGGCCTCAATTTAGGCTTTGCTTTTCAGATCGCGGATGATCTTTTGGACTACACCGGTGACGCTGATGTCATCGGCAAAAACATTGGCGACGATTTAGCCGAAGGTAAAAGCACGCTGCCGATTATTTTTGCCGCTGCACGCGCCGAAGCTGAAGACGCCGAATTTCTTGAGCGCGCGTTGAAAAATGGTGATCGTGACGCGCTTACTGAGTTGATCCGCATCTTGCGCAGCACCGATGCGATCGATGCCAGCTTAGAGGTCGCGCGTGAATATTCAGCTGCGGCCATTGCAGCGCTTGACGTGCTACCCCAAAGCCAGGAGCGCGATGCGCTCGTGGCTTTGGCGAATTACTCTACTGCTCGTAACAACTAAGTCGTAGTAACAACTTAGTCGTGGAAACAATATTCCTGCTCTAAATCAAAAGGGTAACTAGGCGCCGAAGCCAAGATCGACGACGGCGCAATGTTGTGTAAATGTGAGACCGGAGGTTCGGCAACGACGTTAGCCGAGTGATTTAGAATTGGAATTAATCGCGGCTGGCAAAGCCGATGATGTTCATTAAGCTCATAAACATCGCCCACAAATCGGCATAGATCGTCGCCGCTAAGACGACATAATTGTCTTCGCCACCATTAATAGCAGCGCTGGTGCTGTACAAAATCCCAGCCGACGACAGCACGACTACGACCGATGAAATGATCAGGCTCAACACTGAGATTTGCATAAAGAAGTTCGCAACGATCGCCAACAGTACCGCGAGCGATCCGGCCATCAAAAACCCGCGCATAAAGCTGAAATCACGCTTACTAACCATCGCGTAACTCGTCAAAGCTGTAAAAATCACGGCGGTCGCACCAAAGGCATACGCGGGCACTTCAGGACCAATCATACGGGTATACATGCTGATAATTGGGCCAGCAATAAAGCCTAAGCCGGTTGTGTAGACAAAGCAGCTCACCAAGCCCCAAACGCTATTGCGGGTGGCGTTAATCAGCATCGGCATACCAATCGCAAATGCCAGATAGAGCCAGATGTTGATGACGCCGACCTGCATCGCAGCCGCAGCGTATGCGGCAACTCCACCGCAGACTAGGGTCATCGAAAGCAACATATAGGTATTGCGCAATACTTTGTTAGTCGCCAAAGCGCTTTGACCAAAAGGCATCACGGGCGACGGGGGCGGAAACTGGCTAACGCGGTTCATAAAATACTCCTGAGTGTAAAAAAGCAAGTCATCTAAATCATTACGGTCTAAGTGTGAATGCTCTGTCTAAGCCACCCATAAATTCTCTCAAATCTAAGAAATTCAAGCCCCTGCACGTCGTTTCAGTTAACAATTTGGTGATATTTCGCTCAAACAGGCATCCGTGCTTTAAACCTGACATTACCAATCCTGTTATCCGGTGACTTCGCCTGCTGCCTTCTTCGCGGCTTCCCAGGTAATTTCTTTGTCGGCAGCCTCGCCATCGTCATTGATCATGCGCGCGTGGATCGCCCCGGCAGCAAAGCCTTCGGGCAAATACAGCGTGCCGTTGAAAAGCTGGAAGTACTTAAACGCGTATTTCAGCTCGCTGGCACCTTGCTCGCCTAACAGTGTCGCCATTTCCAGACGCTTAGGTTTACCGTCGGTTATGCCACTGACACTAAAACGCAGCTTGCCGCTCGCAATTTTTCCACGTTTAAGGTTCTGGCTGACGGCGATGGCGTATTTGAAAACGCGTGGGTTATCGGTTGGCTCAATAGTAATGTCCTGCACGCCCAGCGCTTCGGCATTGCCACCGCCGGCAAAGCGTTGAAAGAACGATAGATCGGCGCGTAAGGTTGCAATTTCTTGCTGCCGTTGATCAAGCGAGTTTTGTAATGCGCCGTTGGCTTCTTTCGCAACCTGTTCACCACGCTGAAATTTCGCAACCTCAGCCTTTAATGTATCCGCGTCACTTCCTAAACGCACAATTTCTTCGCGCGCCTGGGCAAGCTCAGCTTGAGTATGCGCATAGCCGGGTGTCATGGTGTTTTTACAAAAAATATAAGTAAGCGCCAAACTGGCCAGCCACAGCGCGCCAATAATTAGCTTTAATTTGCGTGCAGCCGCAGGATTATAAGCAGCAACAACCAGTGTTCCAGGTACCGTTTTAGGCATAAAAACCGCTGTGAGATTTGATGCGCGCATTTATAGCGCTTTCTGCGCGTGCAAAGTTAGATAGGCTTTACCGACTCATTCAGGCAAATGATTCAATCCAAATACGTTCATTAAGACAAAACGAGGCAACAGAAATTTGCGGCAGCGATGTCCATACGCCAGCGTATGGAGTATGCTTCGGCTTCCTTTTGAACGACCGAGGTGTCCCTTGTCCGTAACTACCGCTAAGTTCCATGTTCGTAAAGTCGCCGTGCTGGGCGCGGGCGTGATGGGCGCGCAGATCGCCGCGCACCTGATTAACGCCAAAGTACCGGTGATATTGTTCGATTTGCCCGCAAAAGAGGGCGACCGCAATGGCATTGTCACCAAGGCCATTGATAATTTGACAAAACTGTCACCAGCACCGCTCGGGCATAAATCCCTCGCAGCACAGATTCAAACTGCGAATTTTGACGACCACTTAGAGCTGCTGAAAGATTGCGACTTGATTATCGAAGCCGTCGCTGAGCGCATGGAAATCAAGCATGGCCTGTACGCAAAAATTGCGCCGTTTATTGCCCCGCACGCAGTATTTGCGACCAATACTTCAGGTCTAAGCATCACCGATTTGTCCGACGGTTTCGATGCCGAGCTGAAAACCCGCTTTTGTGGCGTGCACTTTTTCAACCCGCCGCGCTATATGTATTTGGTCGAGCTGATTCCAACGCCCGCCACCAAACCAGAAATTTTGGATCAATTAGAAGTGTTCTTAACTTCGACACTCGGCAAAGGCGTGGTACGCGCAAAAGATACGCCGAACTTCATCGCCAACCGCGTTGGCGTCTTTTCGATGCTGGCAACCATGCATCACACCGAGGCTTTCAAGCTGGGCTTTGATGAAGTCGATGCGCTGACCGGCCCATTGATCGGGCGGCCAAAATCAGCAACTTACCGCACCGCAGATGTGGTTGGCCTGGACACCATGGCGAACGTGATTCGCACCATGGATGGCAAGCTACCAAACGACCCGTGGCACCCGTATTTCAAAGCGCCAGCCGTGTTATCCGCATTGATTGCAAAAGGCGCACTTGGGCAAAAAACCAAAGCCGGTTTCTTTAAGAAAGTCGGCGACAAAATTATGGTGCTGGATCCAGCGAAAGCGGACTATAAAGCCTCAGATGCTGAAGCCAGCATTGACGCCGAAAGCGCACTGCGCCAGAAAGGTTGGGCGAACAAACTTAAAGCCTTGCGTGAAGCTGACGACGCACAAGCGCAGTTTGTTTGGGCGTGCTTCCGCGATGTATTTCACTACGCGGCCTATCATTTGGAAGCGATCGCCGACAATGCACGCGATCTCGATTTCGCGATTCGTTGGGGCTTTGGCTGGACTGAAGGCATATTCGAAATTTGGCAACAGGCCGGTTGGAAACAAGTAGTCGAATGGATTGAAGCCGATATCGCCGCTGGCAAATCCATGAGCGATGCGCCGTTGCCCGCTTGGGTTAAAGACGGCCGTGAAGGCGTGCACACTGCGGCTGGTTCTTTTGCGCCAGCGGCAAACCTGATGCGCGAGCGCAGCAAGCTAGATGTCTATAACAGGCAATATTTCCCGGATCCAATCTACACCGAAAACTTCGATGCCAACAAAGGCGAAACGGTTTGGGAGAACGAAGGCCTACGCGCCTGGACGCAGGGCGACGGCGTACTGATCGCCAGCTTCAAATCTAAAGGCAACACCGTCGGCGCCAAGGTTTTAGAAGGCGTGCATAAAGCGATCGCACTGGCTGAAGATAGCTATAAGGCCTTAGTGATTTGGCAAACGAAAGAACCATTTTCTTTTGGCGCGGATTTATCAGACGCGGTACCCGCGCTAGCAGCGGGCAAATTCGATGAATTTGAAGCCATTGTGAAGTACTTCCAAGACACTTCCATGCGCATCAAGTATTCGGCGGTGCCTGTGGTATCAGCGGTGCGCGGCATGTGTTTTGGCGGCGGCTGCGAGTTCCAAATGCATTCTGCGACAACCGTGGCAGCACTGGAAAGCTACATCGGCTTAGTTGAAGCAGGCGTCGGCTTATTGCCCGGTGGCGGCGGCTGCAAAGAATTTGCGCTGCGCAGTGCGGCGAGTGCAGTCGACGGCGATGTTTTTGGCCAACTCAAACAAATCTTCCAAACCTTAGCGATGGCAGGCGTTAGCACCAGCGCGATTGATGCAAAAGAACTCAAGCTAATGCGTCAAACTGACACCGTGGTGTTTAACAGCTATGAGCTATTGCACGTTGCCAAG
>JBBQBR010000186.1:0-5781 GCA_038317875.1 Lysobacterales bacterium | reverse complement strand
TAAAGTCGCCCAGCGCGTCAAAGCGCTAGCGCTGCGCTTTGACGGCATGCGCCCAATCGACGAGGCGATCAGCACCGCAGGCGGCGTGGACTGTACGCAATTAACGGGCGATCTAATGGTGCCAAGCATCCCCGGACTGTTTTGCGCAGGTGAGATGCTCAACTGGGACGCACCCACCGGCGGCTATCTATTGAATGCGTGTTTTGCGAGTGGCAAATGCGCGGGTAAGGGTGCGGCGGCTTGGTTGACGCGCCTAAAGCCCTGAACCATGCCGTTGCAGCGCTTGGAATTTATTGCGCCGCGAACAATTCGCCCGCAAAAAGCAGCGCGCGTTCGCCCGCGCGGCTTCTAGCTTCAATAGATATCCGAACCCGCCGTGGCGCGTTTGCTAATACTTGCGTAAGTGTCCAACCGGCATTACTAAGCCGCGGGTCACCAAATACAACGGCGACATCAGCTCTAGACAAGCCGGTAACGCACGAAAATGTGGCGCCGTCGACGGTCACTAAAACGTCGTCAAGAACGCCATCATCTAGCGAAGCCGCCCACCCTTCCAATTGCAACACGCCCTTATTTGATAGGGTGCATGAATCTGCCCAACCCCATGCGCCACGCCTAAAATTGGCTAGCGGTGCAAGGCTGAATTCGCTGCTGCGTGCGACTACATAGAGGTCTTGCTCGTGCGCCAATGCCTTTGGCAGGCGAAAATAAGGCTGCGCAGACTCAGTTGCGCGCTCAATGGAGTGCTTTACAAAATTCTCGCTCACATAGGTGGTGCCGTAGATTTCCTCGGCAAGCGGCGTTGTTTCACTGACGCCGTAGTACAAAATCCCAGACTCAGGCATAGATTTATCTGCGCTCAAAAGTGCCTGATCGCGAGTACTGAAACAAAGCACGCCGCGTGGCGTCAGTAAGCTAGTTAGCTTTTGCATCCAGCCGTGAAACAGCGGTTCCGGCAAATGTGAAAACAAGGAGGCTACCCAAATGAAGTCGAACTTGTCTGAGGATTCGCCATCCGAGGAGACACGTTCCGGCAAAAATTCCGCTGGATTTGCAAAAGACTGTAGGCCGCACACACCAAATTTTTCTGCAACATAGGCAACAGCATCGGTTTGAATTTCAGATGCCGAAACTTGCCGCGCCGGGATTTGCGTGGTCAACAATCGCAACAACCTGCCGTAACCACAGGCAAAATCAAGGATTTTCAAACTTGGGTCAGAAGGGTCAAAGAAACTCTTGAGTATTTGATATGCGGCATAAAATTGCTGCAATGAAATTGCGTAGTACTGACTTAACGCGATATCGCTATTTTGATGGTGCCCAAGCGAGTGCAGCAACATTTGGTCATCTGGATGAATGTCCGCGTTCAATGGCCCAACAGATTGTCGCCCACAAATTCCCTCGGCGTAGCCGCGCACCATTTGTTGAAATTCGAGCCTTGCGGTCGTCGCGTTGGTTTCATTGAGCAGGTTCAAATCTTGGCTCCAGGGTTAAAAAACCAAAGCATACCGCAAACGGGTTTTTAGGCTCATTGCGAACAAATTGGCGCTTCCACCCCGCTCAGCGCCCCAAAATCGGCAACTCATCCGGCGTCTGCCAGTCCATACCCAGCACCATGCGGGGGATCTCAAAACACGACGTGGACGGCGTCACCAGCGCAGGTTCGCAAGTGAACGCGCCAATCGTGCCGTGTTCATGCGCAAAGTTTGGCCAGTATTCTTCTAGTAGATAGCGGCTAGTGTGGCCGTAAGGATAGGCAAATAGCGCATTGCCCGCCGCCCTCTGTAGGCTTAGAATCTGATCGCAGCAACGCTGGCATCGGCTTTGGCCTTGGTTTGGTGCGTGCAATCGCGGTGCGGCAGGGCGCAACTGTTGTATTCTCAGACAATGCGCCACGGCTGGGCGTATAGGTTTGTTTTACTGCAATTTGGTCATTGCCTTTAATTTTGGCAATTGCGCCGTTCCAGCCCTAAAATGACCTGCGATACGAAACTTTGTGAGAGTTCAATTGAAAGCGTTACCCCCAGGTTTAAAAGTATTTAGGGCAATTGATGCGGCCACGCTTGCGAGCAATCTGTTTCAATCTGCGTTCAACAGCGCGTTTCCACTTCCACGCGCTTGTAAAGTTTTGGACTTCGAGATAACGACACAAGATTGGTACCAGTACGTAGCACTCTACACTTGGCCAGATGGCAGCGAGGAGTGTGTTGGGTTTTGCAACTGGATTAAGTATCGTGATACTTACCTAGAAGGTGGCTTAGCAGTACAAAGAGATTTTTACCGACGCTTACCAAAAAGCGAATTCGCCCAGTTCAGCGAACGGGGGGGAGTTGCACAGATCATTATGGAAACCGCGGCGGCACAATTGAACGATTGTGTCGCGTGGTTTGGCTATTGTGGCGATGCGAAGGCGCTGCAAGTTGATTTGCGAGTAGGCTTCGTCCAACTTGAGCATCCCTATCTCATCGTGAAGTGGGTCGACGCGCTGCCAGATGCGGATAAGCAGGCATTGATTGCCGAGATCACGCGCATTGGCGCATTTTAATTCGGCTGCTGTGGTCTAAGGTAAATTTCTCGACGTTCAATCTCGAGTATTTGCGGATTTTGACCGCGTAGTTAGATCTATGGTTTGCTCTTTAACGATGTATACAGGGCGTGCCTTAAGCTCTTCATAGATCGCAGCGAGGTAAATGCCAATGATTCCTAGAGCTAGCATCAGTAGGGATCCGATGCCAAGCTGCAGCAAGATGACTGTAGAAAAGCCCTGTGCTGATTGGCCGATTAGTTTTCCCCAAAGTGTTTGAAGAGCTAATACGACTGCGCAAGCCAAAGTAATTGCGCCGGCCCATGCAATCCAAACGAGTGGCGCGGAGGTAAAGCTAACAATCGAATTTAAGCCATAACGCAAAAGCGCCAAAGTGGAAAAACTTGAGTGTGCTTTTAGCTCAGAAACAATAGGGGAAAAAACAACGCTGGCCTCGGTGAAACCCAACCAGCGGCTTAAACCACGAAATAGTTTCCGACGTTCGCTTAGCGCAAGATAGCTATCAACTGCGCGCCGACTAATCAATTTGAAGTCCGAAGTTTCTCGAAACTCAAAACCCGCGCCAACCCGAAACGCGAAAAAGAATGCGTTGGTTGCGACCCGCTTGAGCAGGCTTTCCGACGGGCGCTCGCTACGAATGGCGGTAACGATATCGGTTTGCTGCAGGTCTTGGGCACTAATCATTTCCGCAATCAATGCGGGTGGATGTTCCAAATCAGCATCCATCACTAAGATCCAAGGGGCATCTGTTAATCGAAGGCCGGCTTCTATCGCTGCTTCTTTACCAAAACCGCGCGAAAGGCGAATGGCGCTTAGTTCAGGATTTGCGTTAGCGATTTGGCGCAACACCTGCCAACTGGCATCACTGGAGCCATCATCGACGCAAATAATCCGCCACTGAATGTTCTCGAATGCCCTAAACGTGTGTACCAGCGAGTCAAATAAAAGTAACAGGCTTGCTTGCTCGTTGCGAACGGGGATTACAAGGTCGATTTGGCGAATATCAGTCATAGTGGCTAGTTTGCCTGCCTGATCTACGCTGTGGCAACATCCCTGACTTATTTCGACTTATGACGAGGTATTTTTGAACGCTAAACCTGCACCGCTAATGGTGATATTTTGGCCTGAATTAGCCGTGCTCGTAGCCCTGCTTGCAGCGAGCGTGTATGCCGCTTTTGGCACGGCCGGATTTTTTGACACCTACCGTGATTTATTTGTAGCGACTGAAATTGCGCAAGGCGTACGATTCCCTTTAGCAGGGCCGCCGATTTATTCGACGCTGCACCTGGGGCCAATTTGGTTTTATTTACTCGCCGCACCACAAAAATTCTTTGGAATTTCTGGCACGATAGCATTTATCGCGGTGTTGGCTGCGCTCAAATACCCGCTCGCGATGCGCTTAGGCTGGCTAATAGGTGGGCGCCACGGTTCCTGGGTGCTATTGGGCGCAACATTGGCGTTTGGTTGGTCCGTTTTCGAACCGATGTGGCTGAATCACGCCAGCGTTGTCGAGACCACGTCGTTCGCGCTAGCGCTCAGTTTGCGTTCCCACTGGCAATCGCCATCTTTGCACCGAATTTTCTGGGTCGGAGTATTCGCTGCACTTTGTCTGCACGCGCATCCAACGACGCTTTTGCTGGCAGTTGGTAGCGTGTTGGCGGCAATTTGGCGAATCCGTGCGCACGTAATAAGCGCGACTTTGACAGCACTCGTTGCAGGTTTTTTGCCATTTTCGCCCTATTTCGCTGATCAAGCATTAAGCGGTTTCGGTGATGTCGCTGCACTGTCGAGCTACATTGCGAAAGCAAGTTCCAGCGACACGCCCGTGTTATGGCGCGCACTGCATTTGCTCCTAGGAAGCGTCTTTGGCGGTTTTGAAAGCGCTGGCCGGATGTTGCTGTGGCAAAGTGAGTGCTATTTCTACGCCGCTTGGATTGTGCTTGGAATTGGTATGTTGGGCGCGCTTTTTTCGTTGAAAGGGCCGCGTCGAAATTGGCTAATTTTGTGCGTGGCCGGACTTACAATGCAGTGTCTCTTCCTCGCTTTAATACGGCCTGAAACACCATTTTGGATGATCTGGTCATGCGCGCCGCCGATTATTGCCTTTTTTTCGCTGGCTGCTTGGCCTAGCGCATCTGAGGCAAAAACTAAAAAAGCTGTGCGCGCACTGGTTATTGCAACGTTGCTGATATTTCAGTTGGCATCTTTACTCGCGCTCGGGCAAATTCGCGAAGAAGTTCGAACGCCCATGCTTGCTGCTGGTAAACGTGGTTTGATGGACTTAGCGGAACGTACTACAGCCGTGCAAGTTGTAGTTGTTGGGCGACATTATTTTCAGCATCTTGAAGCACTTGGACATCTGCTTTGTGAACCGATTGCAGCACGTGGTCATTTGGCTTTATTTATGGAGCGAACTTTATTCGTCGGGGTGCAAAACGCCTGTGGAAGTTTAGGGCCAGCAATCCTTGGCGGCACGCCTACACGGCCAAGCCGAGCGTTGATGGCGAAGAGCGCGTTACGTCCGCTGGGATGGCACACCGCGCAGCCGCTTGCCGGGCTGTACGAAGTCGCAGTTACGGGTGTGCTAACCCGTGGAGCGGGCCTAACGCCGGTTGCGCAACATCGGCAAAACCAACGACTTGTATCTGCTACACAAGCCATCCAACTGCACTCAGTGCTACCAGCAGGCTCTGCGCTTGCAATTTTTCAGTACATGGAAACCGTGCCAGCGCTTGAGGTGCAAAAAGTGTTGTGTAACGGCATTGAGCGTAAGGCATTTTATAACGAGCAAAACGTGCAGCTTTTCGCATCCTGCTCTGCCGCTGCGGAATCGAACTGGCAAGTCGAAGTTCTAGGCACATTGGAAGCGGTTGACGCGTTCGGTTTCATGCCACTCAGGCCATGACGCCGCCACACTCCTTTACTTCTACGAGGCGATAATCCTATGCGGACCTGCGCCACGCTGTGCTTCCATTCTGGCAATCCGAAAGACTATTTAGTTTTGCCCGAAGTACTTGAGCGCCTTATGGCAGCTCGTTTTGCGGTTGTGCCAGCGGTTACGCTTGCGCAAACGTTACGCGAAAAGCGCTTGCATGAACTGCCTGAAAAGGTATGTGTGCTGAGCTTTGATGACGGCCAAGACATGGATTTTATCGACGTGGTGCACCCGACCCATGGCGCGCAGCCGTCATTTGCGCAAATTTTGCGGCATGCGAACGCGCAAGCTATCCGGGCGG
>JBBQBR010000185.1:0-5800 GCA_038317875.1 Lysobacterales bacterium | reverse complement strand
TATTGCCTGAGATTTGATTGTGCCGAATCGAAGTTCCTGCCATTGCAAACACTTGCCCACCAGCATATTCACTCTTTTCTAGACTCAACAGTTCAGCGGCCAAATAGTCGGCTTCCGAGGTATAAGGGCTTTTCAAGGCGCTGGTCCTAGCGAGAGCTCAATGGTGAATAAATTTAGTGCACTCAGATGTTTCGCGCACTTAAGCGAAGTCTAGCACTCGCAAACATTTCTTTGCCTGGACATTCATGACTCCTGTCCATAGCGAGACATTTTTTGGACAAGTGGCGCCTATGTCTTGTTTTAAGTGCATCACGTACACATATAAGCCTGCTACCATTTGATTAGCGTTACAAACGCAAGCCCCATAAAAAACCAACAACAGGGCCATACGATTATGTCTAAAAGTCAATCATTGCAAGACCCGTTTTTAAATGCCCTGCGCCGTGAACACGTGCCAGTCTCAATCTATTTGGTCAACGGTATCAAGCTGCAGGGTCAGATCGAATCGTTCGATCAATTTGTCGTATTGCTGAAAAATACGGTTAGCCAGATGGTTTACAAGCACGCGATTTCGACGGTGGTACCGGCGCGCAATGTTCGAATTGGCCCGAACGATCAGGCCACAGTCGATGATTTGGAGCACGAGTGAGTTCAGCCATGTTCGAGCGCAAACAGGCGGGTGAAAACGCGCTGATCGTGCAAACCCGGCGTCGGGCTGGCGAAATTGAAGCCGCGCAGGAGTTTCGCGAATTGGCCGCATCTGCCGGCGCGCAAGTTAAAGCCGAACTTTGGGCGCGCTCAGACACCCCGAACCCACGTTTTTTCGTAGGTACGGGTAAAGCCGACGAAATTAAGGAAAAAGTGGCGGAATTGGAGCTTTCCTTGGTGTTGGTCAATCACCAGCTCACGCCGGTGCAGGAGCGCAATCTTGAGGCCCATCTGCAGTGTCGTGTCGTTGATCGCACCAGCCTGATTTTGGATATTTTTAGTCAACGCGCGCGCAGCCACGAGGGCAAGCTTGAAGTTGAACTGGCGCAACTTCGTCATATGTCGACTCGATTAGTGCGCGGCTGGACCCACCTTGAGCGCCAGCGCGGCGGTATCGGCAACCGTGGCCCTGGGGAAACGCAGTTGGAAATTGATCGACGCTTGCTCAGCAAACGCGTTGACATACTTGCTGAACGGTTAGAGGTTGCAGTCAAGCAGCGCGAGCAAGGACGCAAGGGCCGATCTAGTAGCGGGATTTCGCAAATTGCTCTAGTTGGTTATACCAATGCGGGCAAAAGCACGCTGTTTAATGCTCTGACGAAGGCAAAGGTACACGTTGCCGATCAGTTGTACGCCACACTCGACCCAACCGTGCGCAAAGTCTTCTTGGCTGAGCATGGCGAAATTACCGTCGCGGATACGGTTGGCTTCGTCAGTGACTTGCCGCATGAGCTAGTCGCCGCATTTCGCTCGACTTTAACCGAAGCGCGCGAAGCGCAACTGCTATTGCACGTGATTGACGCCGCTGACCCGTTGCTGGCGGAACATATTCAGGATGTTGACAAAGTGCTGGAAGAAATTGGCGCGGCGGCGATTCCTAAGCTTTTAGTGATGAATAAGATTGATTTAATTGATCAACGCCCCCAATTCGAACCCGGTGAACGACCGCGTGTTTGGGTTTCTGCGCATACCGGTGCGGGTATGGCGGAGCTAAAGCAGGCATTAATGAGTTTGTTGCCCGCCTCGCGTGGGCATTGGGCGAATACTGAGAAACGCAGTCCTGAGGAAAGTGGCGTTGATGCGCATTTGATCGATAATTCATCAACTTAGTAGTTAAATGCGGTAGTTGACGTGGCTTGCCATAGCAAGACAGCGAGATTGAACCCGGTTTGTCCATGTAAAATGGGTAACAAAATTAATAGTTGGCAATATTTGAAAGGTGATTACATGGCTTGGAATGAGCCCGGAAGCGGCGGAGATAGCAACGGTAGCGGTGGCAATAAAAGTGGTCCGAATGACCCATGGGGTAAATCCTCTGGTAACAAGCCCGGCGGCAATAAGCCAGGCGGCCCACCAGATTTAGAGCAAGCGCTAGTTGATTTAAAAAACAAATTTGGCGCGCTTTTTGGTGGAAAAGCACGTCCGCGCGCGGGTGGCCCGAGTGGTTCGGGCGGTAACTCAAGCGCTGAAGGCGAAAATGGCAGCGGTTTTGGTGTGCTGATTGCGATGGTGGTTGGCTTAGCGGTGCTGTGGGCTGCCATGGATTCGTTTCACATCATTAGTGCGCGTGAAAAAGGCGTGGTTTTGCGTTTCGGCAAATTTGACCGAATCCTTATGCCTGGTTTGAACTACACCTGGCCACGTCCGATCGAAATGGTGACGCGCGTCGATGTAACTCAAGTGCGTTCCACCAGCGAAAAAGTGCGCATGTTGACCAAAGACGAAAATTTGGTGGATATAGATTTTGCCGTGCAATACACCGTCGATGGCCCGTTGCAGTTTGCCTATGGTATTGACGATCCGGAAAAAACTTTGGTGCAGGTATCGGAAGCCGCAATTCGCCAGGTTGTCGGTGGCCGTACTTTAGACGATGTGTTGGTGGGCAGCCGTGGCGAAATTGCTAATGACGCGCGCAACGTAATGGAATCCATTTTGCGGGATCGCTATAACGCCGGTATTTTGATTAGTTCGGTAAACATGCAAGACGCTTCTGTGCCCTCTGAAGTCAAAAACTCCTTTGATGATGCGATTCGCGCCCGCGAAGACGAGCAAAAACTGGTTAACGAGGCGCTGGCTGAGAAAAGCAAGCTGGTTCCTGGCGCTGAAGGTCGGTCTGCGCGCCTTTTGCAAGACGCTGAAGCCTACCGGGATGTTTTGATTGCCACCGCAAAAGGTGAAGCGAGCCGCTTTGATCAATTGGTGGCCGCTTACAAATTAGCCCCTGAAGTCACGCGTAAGCGGCTTTATTTGGAGACCATGGAATCGATCTATGCGAGAACGCCGAAAGTGCTGATCGATAAGCAAGCAGGCGGCGGCAACAGCATGATTTATTTGCCGCTTGATCAGTTGCTAAAACAAAAAACTGCAAATGAAGTGCTGCCGCAAGCGACGTCGGCATCCAATATTGAGGGGCAGAAATAATGCGAGCTTTAGCGATTCCAATCGCCGCGATTGTGGCTTTGATTGCAATGATGTCGATGTATGTGGTGCGCCAAGACGAGCTCGCCATGCTTTTACGCTTGGGGCAGATTGAGAAAACGTCCGTTCCGCCGGGCTTGCATTTCAAACTTCCTTTTGTAAATACCGTGCGCAGGTTTAGCGCCCGACTGCTGTCCTTAGAAAACCCGCAAGAGCGCTATTTGACCGGCGAGAAGAAGCACGTGCTGGTGGACTCGGTGGTGAAATGGCGCATCACCGATGCCGGCCTTTTTTATAAGGCTTTTGCTCAGATCGGTGCAGACACATCGGCCGCCAACAGCAGAATTTCGCAGATCGTCAAAGATCGTTTACGCGATGAGTTCAACAAGCGTGCCTTGAAAGATTTGGTCGCTAGTGCGCGCCAGGATATGATTGATCAGATTATTTCCACGTCCGGCGAGGCGCTTCGGCCATTTGGTATTGAAGTTGTGGACGTGCGCATTAAGCGAATTGAGCTGCCTGATGAAGTCAGCGAGTCGGTTTTCCAACGCATGCAGTCTGAGCGTAAACAGGTTGCCGATGGCCTGCGCGCCAATGGCCGTAAACAGGCTGAGCAGTTGCGCGCCGAAGCGGAAAAGTTAGCAAATGTGGTAATCGCCGACGCTGAGCGTCGATCGCAGATTATGCGCGGTGAAGGTGATGCCAAAGCCGCAGAAATTTATGCCAAGGCCTACAACTCTGATCCTGAGTTTTACGCGTTTTATCGCAGCTTAGAGGCATATCGCAAGAGCTTCCAGTCACAGCAGGGCAATGTCTTAGTGTTGGATCCAAACAGCGATTTCTTTAAGTACTTCGATAAGCAGCGGCCCGCTCCATAAGCATGGTTGCCGTGCGCGCGTTAATGGTGCACGGCGCTGGCGGTGGCGCATGGGAATGGCTGATTTGGCAGCGGGTGTTTGCCGCAGCCGAGGCACAAACTCATGCGTTTGATTTGATGCCGAATGGTGCGTTGGACGCCACGAACTACGCGCATTATTTAGCGCAGGTGCGCAGCCAGATCGAGCATTATCAGCCAACCGTGCTGATTGGTGCATCATTAGGTGGATTGCTCGCGGCAGAAGCGTCTGGCCTGGAGCAATCAATTTGCCTGATCAGTTCAGTTCGCGCGTTGGTTCTGGTCGCGCCCATGCTGAAAAGTGGCGTCAGCGGCATCGAAATTTCATTGCCGCGAAAGCGCTGGGCACACGACACCGAGTTATCAAATACGGCGCGCGCGCTTCCTGACGCTGATTGTGCGGCGATTGCCTTTGCGCATGCACGCTGGCGTGATGAAAGCGCGTCGGTGCTCAATACTGCCTACGCCGGTAGGGATTTTGCCGCGAGCTCACTTGCAACTTTGATGCTGATTGCTGAGTGCGATCAAAACATATCCGCAGCCGGGCTGCGCACTTGGGCAGGCGTCGAGGAGATGGACGTGCAATGCGTGCGCGGTGCTAGCCACGCCGGACTGTTGCTAGGGAAATGTGCGGCATCGACTGCGGAATTGGCGCTCAGTTGGGCCGTGAGCACATGTTTGAGTTAACCAAGAATAGTTTCGATGCCGCAGTTTTTGGCTGTGGCGGAAATCCATTGGCGCAGGCAAACGAATACGCGCATTTGAACCGCGCGTATTCCCAAGTACATCGTGCCTATCACACCAAGCAACATTTGGCCGAATGTTTGGCGCATTTGCGCGTCGCAGACGCCGAAATGCCCGAATCTGCTGGCTCTGCCCAACAAATTGCCGAAATAGCGCTGGCGCTTTGGTATCACGATGCGGTTTATCGTCCGCAGCGTGATGACAATGAAACGCGCTCGGCGCGCTGGTTTCGCTTTCGGGCTCAGCAATTTGGCATTGCATCTAGCTGCATACAGCGTTTATCGGCAATGATCTTGGCAACCCGACATGGCATCGCCGTCGCACCTGAAGGCGCACAAACGCAGTTATTGCTCGATATTGATTTAGCGATATTGGCAGCAACACCTGCACGATTTCGCGAATATTGCGAGCAAATTCGCGTCGAATATGCCTTTGTGCCCGATGCAATTTTCGCGCAGAAGCGTGCACAGGTGTTACGCGAATTTTTAACGCCGAAAAAAATTTATAACAGTAATGTCGGCGCCAGGTTCGAGGTGGCGGCAAGACTAAATTTGACGAACGAAATTGTACGTTTGGTATCTTTGCGACAAAAAGCTAAGCACACAAAGCTTAAATCAAGTCTTTTTTGATTTGAAATTTGAGCCGTTTTTGTATCGAGTATTTGGCACTATGGGTTTCGTGTTTCGCCGTTGAATGTGTCAATTTCTAACCGGCGTTTTACCTTTCAATGCGCTTTTTGGTGCCTTTAGACGAAAATGGCGCGTTCTCTGTGCGGTTATTGGATTAGCTTATCGAAATGAATACGTTGCCTTCTGCGCATGCAACTGCGTCTATCCTTCTTGCTTGCGTCATGTTTTATGGCTTTGCCAGTGGGCGGGCAAAAGTCGAGATTATTTCTCTTCTTACCATTGGCGTGATTGCGCTCGGGCTTTATTTTTTTCCGTTGCCCGAAACGCATCCGAATGATGGATTAAAGCTTGCCTTTGAAGGCTTTGGCCACTATGCGTTGATTACGATCTGCGCACTGATGGTAAT
>JBBQBR010000184.1:0-5832 GCA_038317875.1 Lysobacterales bacterium | reverse complement strand
GTTTGTTTGCTGCGTACTTAGCCGGACGCGCGGTGTTTCAAAGCAATATTGGCGCGCCAAATCGCTTGCTGAATGTTTGCTGCGCTTGGTTTGATGAATTTGGCAAGGCGCAAAGTGATTGCCCGAACGAGGCGAACTTCTTAACTGCACACCTTGCATTCGTCGGCGTTCGCCTACGCAACCTGGGCGGCAAGCTCAGCGAGCAGCGCCGCAAAGCGCGTATACAGGTGCTTGATATTGATAAGAATTTGCGCAAGCCCGCCATTGAAAGGGCCTTTGCCAAACAGCTGCCGCCGATCTATCAAGCACTGCACCAACTGCATCACACACTGGATCCGATAACTAAAAAGCGCGTGAGTTTTGGCCTAATTCGCATGGCAAACATCAACCCGATTATCGCCGTGGCGCGCACGCTGTTTGCTATCGCGCCGCCTGCGAATACCAAAGTTCATTTATGTGTCTACCACTCGCGCTTCCCGCTGATCGTGCGCTCGGGTATCGAGGCGCGCTTGGATCAAATGCTGAAGCGTCACGATGAATTTGCGGTATTCAAGGACGAACAATTGCGTGCGATTTTGGACAGCGGTGCGGAAACCGACCATCTATTTTTGGTGCTGGCAAGCCCGGTTGCGGAAGTCGGGCGCGATCATGATTACGACTGGGCAATCGTCGAGCCATCGTCCATGCGCTCCATTATTCAACTTGCCGGGCGTGTGCGTCGGCATCGGCCGGGGTTGGTTGAACACGCCAATATTGTGTTGTTGAATCAGAATTTGCGCGCGCTTATGACGCCAGACGAGCCCGCGTTTAAATGGCCGGGGTTTGAATCAAAAGCGATATGCGGCCCGTTTGACGCGCGCGAAAAGCGCTATCTGTTAAAGAGTCATGAGCTGCAAAAATTACTGCTGCCGGAGGACTTTACGCCACTCAGCGCCGCGCCGCGCATCGTTGAGCGCGCCGACCAGCCGCGCCACCGCCTGCTGGACTTGGAGCACGCACGGCTGCGTTCCTTACTGGTTGAAGAACGTGAAGGCGAATACTTTGTGCGGCGCTTTTGGTTGGACGCTACCCAATACACCGGGATTGCGCAGGACGAAAAGACGTTTCGTAATCCGATGAAGCAAATTGAGTATTACGTGATGTTGGAGGGCGATACGCCGCATCATTTTCGCGTTGAGGCTAAAGCTGAAGACACGCCACACGATGGGCAGTTTCACTTGCTCAAGCTAACGCAAGCTGGCGGCGTAGTGCCGTGGGCAACGGTGAACTTGGCGGAAGCACTGGCCGCTTTGCCGGAGGCAGACTACATGGCACCCCAGAATTTAGCGCGCCGATTCGCCTGCATGCAGGTGACCGATTACGGCAAAAGCGGGGAACTTAGCTGGCATCCGTGGCTGGGTTATGCCAGCAAGAATTTGGATCTATGAGTGGCCAGCGCCCGATCAATATCCCGCTTCGCGGCGTCCATTTTAAACGTGGCAATCAGGCGCTACCACGGCTTCGCCCGCTTCTAATTTTGCTAACCAAGCGTCAGCCTCAGCACCGCTCAGATGTAAACCAGTGCGCGGATAGTCAGCCCAAGCGTCGGCGGCATCCTGGCGAAATGATCGGCGCTGATCTTGACGTTCTAGGTATTCAGTTACAGCGTCACGAAAAATGGTCTCAGATGGCTGTTGCTGCTGGCGCGCAAATTGATCCATACGCTCTGCCAATGCACGCGGCATGTTTGTGGTGACGACGATAGTTTCATTGGTTGTTGCATAGCTTGTCTCCTGGGCGACCCATCGAAGTTTATTCCCCTACGATGGGCTGAAGGGGAACCAAAATACAAACGCAAGGAGTTTCTTTGCTGCCTATACGGCAGTGAATGACCAGAAATTGGTGTCTTTCCTGAGCTGACTTTCATCAGTTAAACAAAATCGCACAATAAGCTTGACGCAAATTAAATTTGCGCGCAACCTATTCCAGTAATTGATGTCTGGTCGGAGATTTGCCACCCCAGTGCAAATGAGGTGGCGGTTTGAATTGAACTAATGCCTGGTTGGAAGCCCGGGCCTCAGGCAGCAAGTTGCGCTGTCAAAGGAGATCGAGTGGTGCGAAGCAAACATCCGCAAAGAAGAGTTTTTTAGTTTCACTTTATTTCTGTTCGCCTCGGGCATTTCGTTCGGGGCGAATGATAACTCAAACCTGCATTTGGAAAACAGATGGAAAATCAAACACCAGAATCGAAGATCATTCGTACCTTGCTGCATGAATTCATTGCCGCACGCCTAAAAACCAAACTCGAAAAACTCAAACCTGAAGAGTTCGAAGCGCATGCAAAGCTTAGCGCCGATCATCAACCGACTGCGTGGTTGGAAGATGCGGCCCGGCGTGCTGGGCAAATCCAGCTGGCGTCACACACCTTAAAAGCCATACACCCGGATGCGCGCGGCAGTGTCGTGAATTTACGCACGCCAATTTGTACTGACGATGCGCTTATCGGCACGCACAGCTTGGCCGCGCGTACGCCCGATGTTGTTGGTAATGCCGCAGCGCTGGACGTGTTTAAACTGTTGAAAATTGAGCATGCCGGCAAAAGCGTGCTGGAACGGCTATTGACCGATGATGCGGACGTGCTTGTCGCCTTATCGGACAACCCAGCGCTTGCATCCGCGCTGGCAAAACAACTGTCGGCGGTGGCGCAATCAGGTGGCACGGTCAGCAGCCACACGCTTGCCAAACAGTTCTACTTCCCGCTCAAATCCGGCGAATACCATCTACTTGCACCGCTATTCCCAACCGCGCTGGTACACGCGTGGCACACCACGCTGAAACAGGCGCGCTGGTCAGATTCAGCCGCCGCCGCCCGCAAAGCCCGTAGCGAAGGAAAGTCACACGAACACGGCTACCGGGACTTCCCAAATCTGGCGATGCAGTCCTTTGGTGGCAGCAAACCGCAAAATGTTAGCCAGCTCAACAGCGAACGCGGTGGCAAAGCGTATTTGTTACCGAGCGTGCCGCCAAATTGGGTCAGCCGCGACGTGCGCCCGCCGCGTGGCGAGTCAATTTTTGACGGCGCATTTCCGAATCGACCGAGGGTTAAGGAGCTAACTAAAACCCTGCGCGCATATTTATTTGAGAAACGCGGGGCTGAGCAAAATAATATGCACATACGCGGTCATCGGGCCAGCTTAGTTCAAGAAATCATTGATGAACTACTCACCTACGTCGCACAGATCTACACGCTAGATTCGGGCTGGAGCTTGCAGCGTGACTGTAATTTGGCGAAAGGCCAATGCCAGCTGCTGGATCCATACGCAGCGCACGACGAGGAGGATCGTATCGATGCGGGCGAGCTTAGCAACCACTTTGCAAACAGTTTTGCGCTGTGGCTCAACAGCGCGATTCGCACCGACGAAACCGTTATGGGCGATGACGAGCGTGTGCAATGGAAACACGAACTAAAGCCGCAGCTAGAAGAATTGGCTAAAGACTTGGAGGCGATGCACGATGGCAATTAACTCTGATTACTCATGTGCGGTGGTTTTGCCGCATCTATACGTGCAAAACGCCAATGCCGTGTCTAGCCCAATGACCTGGGGCTTTCCCGCAATGTCAGCGTTTGCCGGGTTTGCGCATGCGCTAGAGCGCAAGCTGCGCGCCGAGGGCAAAGAGGTCTATTTGCAGGGTGTGGCAGTGGTTAGCCACAAAGCCGAGCCGCTGCTAGCCGATGGCCCAAGCTACGCGCCGCGCAGTTTTCGCTTAACCCGCAATCCGCTGGATCAAACCGGCAGCACCTCAGCCATCGTTGAAGAAGGTCGTATGCATTTGACGATCAGCATCGTGCTGGCCGTTTCCGGCCCGGATGCGCCGCTTCAAGACAATGATGAGGCACAGGCTTTTGCAGCCAATCTATTGCAGTTGGCATTGGGCATGCGCATTGCCGGTGGCAGCGTCGTGCCGCCCGGTATTGCGCTACGCAAACCGCGTTCAGCACGCGCCTTCATCTGGAATAGCGGCAAAAAAGAACAGGTGCAAAAAAAGCTGATGCGCATGCTAATGCCGGGCTTTGCGCTGATTGGTCGTAGTGATCTTATGGCTGAACATTTGGCCGAGATGCGCGCAGCTACGCCGGACGTTAGCGCCTTAGATGCCCTGCTGGATCTGTGTGCGCTGCATGTGGACCCGGCTTTAGAGGCCAACAAAGACGGCAAATTCAACTGGACGGCAAAGCGGCGCAAGCTTGGTTTTCTAGTGCCGATTCCGCTTGGCTTTGCCGCCATCTCCGAAACCTACGCACCGGGCGTTGTCAAAAACGCACGCGATGCAACCGTGCCGTTTTGCTTTGTCGAAAGCCTGCTGAGCTTAGGCGAATGGCGGTCCCCACACCGTATTACTGAACTTGAAGACATGCTTTGGCGCTATCAGGCAAACCCTGAGTCCGGCACTTATCTCATTAACAACTCGCAAGCTAAATAAATCAATTAATCAAATTAAAAGGAATTCAATCATGGCAACAAAATCTGATTTAAAAACCGCCTCCGTCTTGGCTTTCGAGCGCAAAGTGGACCCGTCCGATGCCGTTTTTTACTCTGGCAACTGGGCAAACATTGATAAAGCTGAGGGCTGGCAAGCGATTTCTATTCGCGAAAAATCCGTGCGCGGCACCATCTCAAACCGTTTAAAAGCCGGTGCCGAGAACCCCGCAAAATTGGACGCAGACATTCAAAAGCCGAACCTGCAAACCGTAGACGTGGCAACACTGCCACCCGATAACGACACCTTAAAAGCCGCGCTAACCATTCGTATTTTGGGTGGCACCGGCACACCCAACGCGTGCAATAACGCCGATTATCAAGCCAAACTTTTGCAGAATGTTGCGGGCTATGCAGAAGAAACCAACTTCGCCGAACTGGCAAAGCGCTATGCCGCCAATATTGCCAATGGCCGTTTTTTGTGGCGCAACCGCATGAGTGCAGAATCGGTGCATATTAGCGTCAAGCACGTCAAAGCAGGTGTGGCAGCGGCGGCCTGGAATTTCGACGGCTTAAGTTTTTCCCTGCGCGACTTTGAAGTGCCGCAGGCTGCGCAAAAATCGTTGGCGGAGTTAGCAGCGGTGATCCAAGCGGCGCTGCAGGGCAGGGGTTACGCGCTTTTGGAAGTGCATGGCTATGTGCGCATGGGTGCGGGGCAAGAAGTGTATCCAAGTCAAGAGTTGATCTTGGAAAAGGGCAAGAACGATAAAAGTAAGGTGCTTTACGACGTTAAAGGCATTGCCGGTATGCACAGCCAAAAAATTGGCAATGCGCTGCGTACCATTGACACTTGGTACCCCGATGAAGATGGTGTAGGCCCGATTGCGGTGGAACCTTATGGCTCGGTCACGGCATTAGGGAAAGCCTACCGGCAGCCTAAGCAAAAGCAGGATTTCTATAGTTTGCTGGACAATTGGATGCTTAAAGATCAGGTGCCGCCGATCGAGCAACAGCATTACGTGATCGCCACTTTGATTCGCGGCGGTGTGTTTGGTGCATCGGACAAGGAATAACCATGGATTCCTACCTAGACTTAAGCCTGCGCCCAGATCCTGAATTCCCAGAATCGCAGTTGATGAACGCACTGTACGCAAAGCTGCATCGGGCTTTGGTGGCGGCAAACACGGATACCATCGCGGTGTGTTTTCCGCAGTTTGTGGGCCTCAAACTCGGCGCGGTTTTGCGCCTGATTGGGCCATCGGCATCACTGGCAAATCTGATGGCCACATCCTGGCTGCACGGCATGCGCGATCACTTACAGATCAGCGCCATGCAAGCTTTGCCTGCGCAGCTGCAGCATCGGAAATGGCAGCGC
>JBBQBR010000183.1:0-5861 GCA_038317875.1 Lysobacterales bacterium | reverse complement strand
GGCGCTAAAACTTGAGGCTGCAGTTGCAGCACCCGCGCCACTTAAACCGGCTGCTGCGCCAATACCACCCGGAATGCTTGAAATCAAAGCCGCTTTTTGGCCCGCTAACAGCGTCACCAACGCACCCAATCCACCGGCAGCTTTGCTTTGTGTACTCAAAAGCGCCAACACCACCGGCGCGCTTGCACCCAGTAATTTCCCGACTGAGCCAATGCCAATGCCCGCTTGCTGCGAAATCGCCTGCCCTAGTGCCTGCTGCTTGTCGCCGAAAAGCGCGCTCAGCAAACTCGCACCCAATTCGCCGGTTGCGCTGCTGGCATTATTGCTATTGAAAGTGCCGCCCACATCGTCAAGAACGGCGGCCGCATTCAAGTTCGGGCTGGCAATCATGGCGGTTAGTGATTCCACAAAGCTGCGACTGTCAGCCTTAGTGAGTATTGCGCCCATTACCGTCGGGAATATTGCCGACAGCGCTTTGCTAATACCGGATTCTGATTCGCCGAGCCAGGCAGCCGCTTTTTGCATGAGTTCTGGCGTTAAATGCGGCCTGACGATGTCCATAAAATTCATTTTGTTTCTCGGTATTTGTAGGGCGGAATTGCCATTTGGCGTGCTGCTTGCGGGTGATTTTAGTGCGCGTAAACCTGATCGTGATCTATATAGACCTCAACTTTCGTCAAACTCTGGCCACGACAAGGCCCGCCAATGCATTCGCCATTTTCTGGCTTAAACGAGGCCCCATGCGCAGCGCAGACGAGTTGGCCTAGGCTCAGCAAAAATTTGCCCGGTGCCCAGTTCAATGCACGCCCGGCATGCGGGCAAATATTTTGATACACATAAACCTGCGCGCCATAGCGTATTGCCACCAGTGAATCACCCGCAAGTTCTAGCTCAATCGCACCGCCATCTGGGATGTCGTGCACCGCGCACAGCGGCGTGGCTGCATTTGCGCTGGTATTCAATCCAACACGACCAGCGTCACCACGATATTGCCGCGCGTAGCCACCGAATACGGGCAAACTTCGTGTGCTGCGGCAACTAGCGCTTGCGCATCGCTGCGGCTCAACTCAGGAATGCGCACATTCAGGGTGACTGCCAAACCCAATCCACCCGCATCTTTCATGCCAATCGAAACGTCCGCATTCACTTCTACATGCGCAATCGGGCGCTTTTGCAGCTTTGCCACGTGTGCCACGGCACCGCCAAAGCACGCCGAATAGCCACAAGCAAACAGCTGCTCTGGGTTGGTCGCACCTTCCTTGCCAGCGCCACCCATGCTTTTCGGCATGGATAAAGCCAAATCGATCACGCCATCACTGGACTTGGTGTGGCCATCACGGCCCTCGCTGGAACTTGCGTGTGCGGTGTAGAGAATTTTCATGGCGTACTCCGACTAAAACGGGGGATGCGAAGAATAGGCGCACGGCGGCTTGAAGTCGAATTTGCTGCTATGGCATTCCCACCCGCGCCAAAAAGCCGATCATATCCTCTGGCGGCGCAGGCCGTCCGATATACCAGCCCTGTAGATATTCCACGCCCAAGCCGCGTAATTTCTCCGCTTGTTCGCGGGTTTCCACGCCCTCGGCGATCACTTTGGCACCGATCGCATGAATCATATTGACGATGCCGCGCACCAGCTCAAAGCAGCGCTCGTTGCTCATCATCTGGCGCGTAAACGCCTGATCCAGCTTGACCGTGTCGAATTCCAACTCGTGCAAATGCCCCAAATTCGACAGGCCCGTGCCGAAATCGTCCAGGCTGATGCGTATTCCCAAACTATGGCAGCGCTCAATTAGGGCGCGTACTAAATCATAGTCCAGCGTCAAACTTTCGGTAATTTCTAACTCCAAGCGCCTCGGGTCGATTCCGGTCATGCGCGCTTGCTTTTCAATCAGTTCGGCAAAATCCGGCACCGCCGACTGGCGCGCGGAGATGTTCACCGCAATAAAGCAGTCCGGGAATTCGGTGTCCAGAGCCTTTAACGCTTCGCAGCTTTTTCGCAGCGCATATTGCCCGACCGGCAAGATCAGCGATGTTTCTTCGGCCAGCGCAATAAACTCTGCGGGTGAAATATTGCCGCGTTCTGGATGCGCCCAGCGCGTCAGCGCTTCAAAACCCACCACGCGTTCGCTGGCGAATTCATAGAGTGGTTGGAACACCACGGAAAGTTCATCGTTTTCAATCGCGCCCATTAACTGGCTTTCTAGGCGAAACTTATTCACCGCTTGACCGGCTAGTTTGATGTGTCCAACCGCCGCCTTAGGTCCAGGGCTGTTCGCAGACACAATGCCCGAGCTACCGCGCGCTGCAAGTAGGCCGGAGCGATAGCGGTGTAATAAACTGCCCATGAGTGCGCGTACAATCGGGTCGGCTTCGTTCAAGCGCTCGTGTATTTGATCCCGCTCAATAATCGTTAGCACGCTGGCCTCAACCGCACGTGCTTCAGCAGAGCGCGGGGCGTCGTCAATAGCGGCCATTTCGCCCAGTAAATCGCCCGCACCTAAATAGCTAAGCACCAGACGTTGCTGGTTTTGCGTCACGGAAACTTCGATTTTGCCGCTCTCAATCAAATACGCCGCACCTGGCGCATCGCCCTCGCGAAATACGACTTCACCGGCCAGCAGAATTAACGTTGCAGCCGTCATGCAGGGGTGAGAAAACATTTAATAATAATGTTCATGGCTATTGTGGACGAAGTGACTGCGGGCATCGCTACTACGGTCGTAGCTAAAGCGGGATTTACTGCCGGTTCAACTTAAGGATACACGCTCAAGCTTGCGCGCGCGCCCGCAAAAGCTGTGTACCCGCAAAGTATTGTGTTAAATGTTTTGCCGTGAATTATCAATAACGTATTAGTGTCTTATTTGCTTCACGTAGGCAATAACAAACCTACGACCCAAACTTTGTGCATACTTCAGCCCGAAAACGCTTTGCCAAGGAAGGCCATGACCCTAAACACGCCCACGCAACCGAGCCGCTACCGCCGCACCCCTATCGTGCGCGAAGTACGTGCCGATTTGGATACCCCGCTGTCGGCTTATTTGAAATTGGCGAATCAGCCGAATAGTTTTTTGCTGGAATCGGTTGAGGGCGGGGATCGCTGGAGCCGCTATTCAATCATTGGTCTGCCCGCGAAAACCATCTATCGATTGCGCGGCACGACCTTGCGCATTGAAGAGTATGGGCAATTGCTGGAAAGCCGCGAATTAAGCGACCCAATCGCCGAACTTGCAGCGATTTCGCGCAGTTTTGAGGTGGCCGACGTGCCCGGTTTGCCAAAATTTTCCGGTGGTCTAGTCGGCTATTTCGGCTTTGAAACCTTGAGCTACATCGAGCCAAAAATCAAAATTGATGCCAATCCAGACGAGCTAGGTTTAGATGATGTGGTGCTCATGCTGGCCGATGAGTTGGCGGTATTCGATTTGAAAAAAGGCGTCATCTCGTTGATTGTGCACGCCGACATTGAAGTCGACGGCGCACTTGCAGCCGCTGAGCACCGTTTGAATCAGCTTAGCCACCAGCTGCGTTTGGGCGGCGTAAGCTACCCGGATGCGCTGGCATCCCTTGCCATCAATGAGGCGGATTTTCGCTCAGGCTTTAGTGAAGCTGGCTTCAAAGATGCGGTCGGGAAGGCACAGGAATACATTTTGGCCGGCGATGCTTTTCAAGTGGTATTGAGCCAACGCATGAGCGTGCCTTTTACCGCTAGGCCGCTGGATGTCTATCGCGCGTTGCGGGCGATGAATCCCAGCCCGTATATGTTTATGCTGAATTTGGGCGACACCCATGTGGTCGGTGCCAGCCCGGAAATTCTTTTTCGTTGTCAAGATGGTGAAGTCTCGCCCCAAGGCGACACGGAAAGGCAAGTCACGGTTCGCCCGATTGCCGGTACTGCACTGCGCGGCGCCACGCCAGAATTGGATGACGCCAATGCCGCAGCGCTGTTGAGCGACCCAAAAGAGTTAGCCGAACACCTCATGTTGATCGACTTGGGCCGTAATGACGTCGGCCGCGTTGCGCTGCCGGGAACAGTGCGCGTACCCGATCAAATGGTGATTGAGCGCTATTCGCACGTGATGCACATCGTTTCGCAAGTGGTGGGCACATTGCAGCCTGGCCTGGATTGCTTTGATGTGTTTCGCGCCTGTTTTCCGGCCGGCACCTTGTCCGGCGCGCCGAAAATTCGTGCGGTCGAAATTATCCAAAAATTGGAGCCGGTGAAGCGCAATTTGTACGGCGGCGCGGTTGGCTATATCAATTGGCGCGGCGAGTCCGACCTTGCCATTGCGATCCGTACTGCAGTCATTAAAGACGGGCGCTTATCGGTGCAAACTGGTGCCGGCATCGTCGCCGATAGCGATCCACAAAAAGAATGGGAAGAAACCATGAATAAGGGCCGCGCGGTCTTTCGCGCCGTGGCGCAAGCGAGCAGGGGGCTTTAATGAGTGCCATTCAACCTGATGCTGCAGAAAATCCGCACGGCTATGCCTTTGCCAGCGACAACACCGCACCGGCTACGCCCGAGGCGCTAGCGGCTTATACCGAGTTAACCGGCAGCGCACCCGCGCCTTCTTACGGGAATGACGCGATAACGGCTCAAGCGATTGAGGCCCTGCGCGCGTGGTTTGAGATTGAGGCGGAGATTTTTTTCGTGTTCTCTGGCACCGCTGCGAACGCGTTAGCAATTGGTGCCTTGCGTGCGCCGTTTGAAAGTGTGTTTTGCAGCAATGAGGCGCATATTGAGAAGGACGAGTCTGCCGCGCCTGAGTTTTTCGCGCAGGGATTAAAGCTGCACCTAATTGGCGATGCGCGCGGCGATAAAATTGATCTGGCCAAAGCGCAAGAGATACTGCGCACCAATCGCGGCATGCATTCGCCGCAGCCACGTCTTATTAGCGTCACGCAAACAACCGAATTCGGCACTTTTTATAGTGCGGACGAACTTGCCGAAATAAGCAACTTTGCGCGCAAGAATAAACTGCATCTACATATGGACGGCGCGCGCTTTGCGAATGCGTTGGCGTACTCAAAGCGCACACCGGCGGAATTGACTTGGAAAGCCGGCGTTGACGTATTGAGTTTGGGCGGCACCAAAAACGGCGTTTGTACTTCGGAAGCAGTGGTGTTTTTCAAACCAGAGTTGGCGCAAGGCTTTCTCAATCGGCGCAAGCAAGGTGGGCAATTGCTGTCCAAAATGCGCTACTTGAGTGCGCCTTGGTTGGGTGCGCTTCCGAATTTCATTGACCGCGCCGCGCATGCGAATGCGATGGCGCAACAGTTGAGCACTGGCTTACAAAATTTAGGCCTGAAGCTCGCGTTTCCAGTGCAGGCGAATGCCGTGTTTGTGCATCTAAATTCGGCGCAAGTTGCATTTTTAGAGTCGCGCGGTTGGCATTTTTATTGGTTTTATAGTGCCGATATCTATCGCTTTGTGTGCGCCTGGAATACCGTTGATGCGGCGGTGATAGCGCTGCTGGCGGATGTTGAAAAATCGAATGAAGTAAGCTGAAATTCACTCAAGCACTACAAAAACAACGCTGGATCACCACGAAAATATTAGCTTCCTTCTATCGTCATTGCGAGCGCAACGAAGCAATCCATTGTTTTTTATGAGTTTCTGGCAAGCCGAACAATGGGTTGCCACGTCGCTGTGCTCCTCGCAATGACGACGCATTATTTTGAACTACTTAATATTTAAGGAATTGTTATGCGCAATCCACTATTAGTTTTAAGCCTTTTGGCCTTAAGCGCGTGCGCCAATCAGGCAGCTAAGCCAGTTGCTGTCACGCCAGCGGCTTCGTCAAGCACCAACGTTGCGCAAAAAGGCATGACCATGGGTGAAATTATTGCGGCTTCCAAAA
>JBBQBR010000182.1:0-5866 GCA_038317875.1 Lysobacterales bacterium | reverse complement strand
GGCTATACCGCAGAAGTGTCGGATATTGCACTAAGCGCACCCGGCTATGACGCGACCGCATTTGCATCCATCGAGAAAATCGCCCAGGAGGTGCCACAATTTTTTGTCACCCTAGATGTCAGTCGGGGCGACATTGCGCAGGCCGGGCAATTTTGGGCGATCGACAAAATGCCGCCTAAGGTGATTGCTTGGCTAGATACGGCACTTATTCGTGGGCAAACCGGACGTGCACGCGCGGTATATCGCGGCCCGTTGAAGCGTTTTGAGTTCCCTTTTCGGCAAGCGCAAGGCCGCTTTGAGGCCGCTTTTGAGCTCAATAACGCGGAAATTAACTTTGCGCCAGAGTGGCCTGCAATCCAGATCGCAGCGGGTGACTTTAGCCTCATTAACGACAGCTTAGTTGTGTATCAAGGGCGGGGCGAGATTGCTAAAAATCCGATTGCGAACCTTACGGGTGGCATTGCGCGTTTCAGTGATCCGATCGCGCAGTTTCAAATTTCGGGTGGTAAAGACGCCGCTGCGTTGCTGGCGCTTTTGCGGGCAAGCCCAATCGGGCGCGATTTCGGCTCGAATTTTAGTGCTTTGAGTGCGTCAGGCGATACCAAAGTTGCGCTCAAGCTCAGCTTGCCGCTGCGCCCTGATTTGGGTGAGCGTGTCGTCGATGGAGTCGCTACGTTAAGGCAATCGAGCTTGCACAACCCAGATTGGCGGTTAAATTTAAGCGCGCTTGATGGTCAGATTGTTTTTGACCGCCAGGGCTTTGCTGCGAAAAATATAGTTGGCGTGCAAAACGCTTTGCCGATTGCGCTTAGCGCTGCGGTAGGTGCCAGCCATACCGGTGCCGCAAACGTGGTCATTGATGCTTCGCTCAGTGGCGAGATGGAGCCCAATCATCTATTTGGGCAAGAAGCTGTGCTGGCCCCGATATTGGCAAAAATAAGTGGTACCTCGCAGTGGCAAGTGCGCGTTCGCACCGTTAGCGGCGCAGCGGGAAAATCCTTGACCACAACAGAATTGACCAGCGATCTAAAAGGTGTGGCAATTGACTTACCGGCACCATTGGGAAAACGCGCAGAAACCGAGCGGATGCTGCGCTTTTCGCTGCCCACGGAGGAAAACTCCCAGCGCGCGCTCGTGTTAGAAATTGCGGGCGGCGTTCGTTTTCTTGCGGAATTGGGCCGCGAAGCGGCAACAGGGCCAGAGGGTATTGAACGGGCCGCTCGGGAATTTCGCGGCACCCTCGTTTTGGGTGCACAAGGCGCCGAGAATGCAGACGCCTCGGAAAATATGAGCGCTTTCGATGATGCGAGCGGCGTGCAAAATGCCAGCGCATTGCCAAAGGCCGGCCTGCGCATTATCGGCAAATTGAAAGAGCTGAATTTTGCCGAGTGGGCGGCCCTCGTGGGCTCCACTGCTAGTGCCGCAGGCTCGGTAAGTTTAGCTGATGTGTCCTTGCAAGCCAGCCGGTTAACCGGTGCGCTCGCACAATTTCCAGGTGCCATGCGACTTAACGCAACACCCAGCGCCCAAGGCTGGAAAGTAAAGCTGGACAGCACGGCCGCGTCCGGGCAAATCACTTGGCGTACCGACCTAGCGGCACAGGCGATTACCGCACAGTTCACCCATTTGTATCTGCCCGCCAGCGAAATGACGCCATCAGAAGCTGCTGCGGAACTTGAACAAACGCACATCCAGATTGACCCACGCGCGATACCGACCCTGCATTTGTATGTCGAAGATTTAAGCGTAGGCAGCGCCAAGTTGGGCGCGACCCGCTGGGAAAGTTTTCCCACGCCCAAAGGCATGCACATTGATTTATTGGAAAGCAAATCCAGCGATTTGACGCTAACCGGTAGTGGCGACTGGCAAGGTATTGGCGCGCAAGGGCTATCGAGCTTTAAGCTGCGTTTTTCCGCGCAAGATCTAGGGCGAATGTTAGCCGGATTAGGCTTTTCCGGACACGTTGCGGGCGGGCAAACGTTGGCCGAAATAGACGCTGACTGGCCAGGTGCGCCGACTGAATTTGCTTTGGCTCGGCTGCATGGACAGCTCAACGTCTGGGTCGGCAGCGGGCGCTTTTTAGAGCTTGATCCGGGTGCAGGACGGCTATTTGGCTTGCTCAGCGTGCGCGAACTGCCGCGCCGCTTGGCGCTCGATTTTCGCGACTTTTTTCAAACTGGCATGAGCTTTACCGAAATTCGCGGCGATTTTAGCTTCGATGCTGGCAACGCCTACACGGAAGGGCTAAAAATTAAAGCCCCAGCTGCCGACATTACCGTGATTGGCCGCACCGGCTTGAGCGCCCGCGACTATGACCAAACCGCGTTAGTGAAGCCCAAAATTGGCGTGCTGCCCATGGTGGGTGCCATTGCCGGCGGCCCTGCGGGTGCTGCGGCAGGCTTGCTCGCGCAGCGTGTTTTAGAAGGCGAAAGCGCATTGGCAGCCAAATACAAAATTACCGGCAGCTGGGAAAAGCCGCTGGTCACCAAACAAGCCACGCCCGGTGCGGAAAAACCTGACGCGCCAGAGGTGGTGCCGAGGTAGGCTTTATAATGAGGTAGGCTTTACGATGAGGTAGGCTTTGCAATTATGCGCCAGTGCGTCTGTCGACTTCAGCACTTTAACGGCTCCACTACGTTGCCGACGGTGGCAGCTCAATAGGTTGTGCGCCAAATTTTAGAAACGCCAAGTTTTAGAAACGCCAAGTTTTGGAAACGCCAAGTTTTAGAAACGCCAAATTTTAGAAACGCCAAGCGCGGCGCTAAGCATTGACCGAACGCCCCACGCAGACCACCATCAAGCGCATGACAAACCAACTACTGCTCAACATTCGCGCCTACGACCCAGCCAGCATGGGCCTAGAAGTTCTGGACGACGCAGCGCTCGCCTGGCGTGATAGCGTGATTACCTACTTTGGCCCGCGTTCGGATTTACCCGAAGCTTTGCACGTGCCCGATGCGATCGATGGTGGCGCGCGGCTGCTGACCCCGGCTTTGATTGATTGCCACACGCATTTGGTATTTGCGGGCAACCGTGCAGACGAATTTGCGGCGCGTTTGCGTGGCGTTAGCTATCAGGAAATTGCGCAGGCGGGTGGTGGCATTATGAGCAGCGTTCGCCAAACTGCGGCGGCAAGTGTAGAACAACTGGTTGCTAGCGCCTTGCCGCGCGCACGCGCTTTGGCGCGCGAGGGCGTGGCGACAATTGAGATCAAAAGTGGCTATGGCTTGAGCTTGGCAGCTGAACGCGCCATGCTGCAAGCCGCAACTGCGCTGGGCGAACAGACCGGCCTGCAGGTCATACGCACCTATTTAGCGCTGCATGCGCTGCCCCCTGAGGCAAAGGAAAATGCCGCCGAGCGCGCGGCGTGGATCGCTTGCGTATGCAACGAATGGCTGCCCACCTTGGTGCAAGAAGGGCTGGTTGATGCGGTCGACGCTTTTTGTGAAGGTATTGCCTTTAGCCCCGATGAAGTTAGGCAGCTATTTACTTCCGCGCGCAATTTAGGGGTGCCGGTGAAGCTGCATGCGGATCAATTGAGCAATTTAGGCGGCGGCGCGATCGCGGCGGAGTTTGCTGCGCTGTCAGCGGATCACCTGGAACATCTCGATGAACCTGGCATCGCAGCGATGTACGCGGCCGGTACCACGGCGGTGTTGTTGCCGGCGGCTTTTTATTGCCTCAAAGAAACCAAGCTGCCGCCGATTGCAGGCTTGCGCGCGGCTGGCGTGGCGATGGCGGTCGCAAGCGATTGCAACCCAGGCACCAGCCCGCAATTTAGCCTGCGCTTGGCGATGCACCAAGCGTGCACGCTGTTTGGCTTGAGCATTGAAGAAGCGCTGTGTGGGACCACCCAACATGCCGCTGCCGCGCTGGGTTTAACCGATCGGGGGCAGCTAAAAGTCGGACTACGCGCGGATTTTGCGCTCTGGCCGGTAGCGCATCCGGCTGAGTTGGTGTATTGGTTGGGCGACTTGCCTGCCGCACTTTGGGTGGGCGGGCGCGCGTTTTCCTGATTGACGTGTCGAACGTTAAGAAGCCCAGTTAAATTTTAAAGCGCCAACGGCGCGAACTATTACAGCCTGGGGCAACGCCCCAGGGTTAGAAGCCGCAAATAGTTTAGGGCTGAAAGCCCGAACTATCGACAGGATTGCAATGCCTTTGATGAATCGGGCTCTCAGCCCTAATCAAATTTATTGCAAATTTCCTGGGGCGATGCCGCAGGCTGCGATGGTTCGCGCCTTTGGCGCTTAAATAATGCTCGTATGATTCAAACATGGAGCGGTAATTTCCATAGCGTTACTCCAATGCATTTATAGCGTTTGGTGGCTCAACTTATATTGGCCGCATTGACTCAGAGCCGGAATCAAAGATCAAATCGATACGACCACTTAAGCAAAAATTGATCATCGTCACGCAAATTAAAGCTTGAACCCAGCGCGTCAAACACATCGCCATCGCGCGCATCGCGGCTGGCACCACCGCGACTATAGACGGCAAATACATCGCTTAAATTGCCCAGTTTGTAGCGATAGCGAATTTGAAAGCCTAAATTGCGCACGCGAAAATTCTCTAAATCAGCGCTGGATGCTTGCAGTTGACCGTCGGTGCCTATGCGCAGTGCGCGGTTGGGTTTGGCGTCGATGGCAATCGCCTGCAATTTGATGCGCAGCTCTTGCCGATCGCTGATGAACCAGTTCAAGTTGGAGAAAAGATCTAGGCGATTCGCCTTGAAGCTGCCCAAATCTGATCCACCTTGCCAAAGCAGCCAGTCGTTCCAGCGCTGCGCATTGAGGCCAATGCTCCAATCAAGCTGATCGCTGATGTAAAAGCGCGGCTCGAAGCCAAAAATGGTGTTGTGCACCGCCTGCGACCGGCCGGGAAAGGCGGTTGCAAACCAAGTCCAGCTTAATCTGCCGCCATCTTTGCGTGCGCGATAGCTTTCGATATTGGCTGAAAAACCGCCGCGAATTTTTGCGATACCGTTACCGCGCGAAATACGATCGTCATATCCGGGCAGCAGCTTGCGCGCAAAAAGAAAGATGTTGCCGCCATCGCGAAACTCGGAATAGCGCTGCACGGTTAGGGTGCGCCTAAGCGCGAAGCCATCTAGGTTCGCTTGGTGCGCAAGCTCAGCTTCCCAGGCATGGCTGGCGAAGGCTGAGGCCTCGGCTAAGTTGTCTTGGCGATAGCCGGTTTCCCATTCAAAGTAGCGAAAGTTGTTGCGGTCTTGAAAGCCCAAATCATTAAGGTTTTCGTTTTTATCCACTTGCGTGAAAAAATACTGCTGGCGAAACGGCCCTGGCATATCCCAGTCGGCGACGATACCGCCACCGGAGCCGGTCACCTTTTGCCCGGCCTGCTCAACGCGGCTTTGGTGAATCGCGGTGTTCAAGCTCCATTCTGGGCTGGGGCGAAATACGCCGTGCAGGGCAGACACATCCGCATGGCGATCCAAAAACGGCCGCTGCACCGCAATTTGGGTGAAATCAAGCGCATGCGTTTCACTACGATGCGCACCGCGTAAAAACAGAAAATCGCGCCCAACTTCGCCATCTTCGCTGGCACCAAAAACGGCGTAGCCAAAACCACCCAAATTGCCGTTTGCCTTCACGGCGGCATTGATATCGGATGCGCCTGAGCCATCGTCCGCACCACCACCGATACGTCGGGTATAAAGCAAATCGCCGCCAGGCATGCCGGATTCAAATGCGGCCTGGTTGTCGGTAAAAAATGGGCGCTTATCGGTAAAAAACGTCTCCACATTGTCAAAATTCACCACCAGCTCATCACTTTCCACTTGCCCAAAATCAGGATTAATCGTAAGCGCAAACTGATGGTTACTATTGGGCTTCCAAAACACATC
>JBBQBR010000181.1:0-5875 GCA_038317875.1 Lysobacterales bacterium | reverse complement strand
AGATTTGGTTCAAATTCGAATTGCACCCGACAAACCGTTTTCCTTCCGTACTCCTTTTGGGTAACCTCCGCCCCACCCGTTTTGCGATCGCAAAACACCCACAATATTTGACGCCGCAAGCGCGTCCACGGCGTTTGTTTGCCCCCGCAAACAAATAAATAGGTAAGTTATATGGCAACAACGTTTCAAAGCTTTGATACCAAAGCACTCAAGGATTACGCGGAAGAGGCGTATCTAAACTATTCGATGTATGTAATTTTGGATCGGGCGCTGCCATTTTTGGGCGATGGGTTAAAGCCCGTACAGCGCCGCATTATTTACGCGATGAGCGAACTCGGCTTGGAACACGCGTCCAAACCGATGAAAAGCGCGCGCACCGTCGGCGATGTGATTGGTAAATACCACCCGCACGGTGATTCCGCCTGTTATGACGCGCTGGTTTTGATGGCACAGCCGTTTGCATTTCGCTACCCGCTGATTGAAGGTCAAGGCAACTTTGGCTCGCCGGATGACCCGAAAAGTTTTGCGGCGATGCGCTACACCGAGGCCAAACTCACCAAATTTGCCGCCACTTTGTTGGAAGAAGTGGATTTGGGAACGGTCGATTTTAAGCCCAATTACGACGGCAAGCAGCTTGAACCGGTATGGCTACCGTCGCGTCTGCCGCATTTGCTGCTCAATGGCACCACCGGCATTGCGGTAGGTATGGCGACTGATATTCCGCCGCATAATTTGCGCGAAGTCGTGAGTGCCTGCATTCGTTTGCTGGACGACCCAGAGGCCACCACACGCGATTTGTGCGAGCACATTCAGGGGCCTGATTTTTGCACGGCGGGCGAGATCATCACGCCGCGCGCGGATCTGCTGAAAATGTACGAAACCGGCTCCGGCTCGGTGCGCCAGCGCGCCATTTATTTGCGCGAAAACGGCAACATTGTGATCACCGCACTGCCGCATCAAGTCAGCCCGGCGAAAATTCAGGAGCAAATCGCCGAGCAAATGCGGCTAAAAAAGCTGCCGATGATTGAAGATATCCGCGATGAAGGCGATCACACCACGCCGGTGCGGGTGGTGCTGATTCCGCGCAGCAATCGCGTGGATATTGACGAGCTGATGGCGCACCTATTTGCCACCACGGATATGGAGCGCAGCTATCGAGTCAATATTAATTTAATCGGTTTGGATCGTTTGCCGCGCGTCAAGGGGCTAAAAACGATCTTGACCGAATGGCTCGGTTTTCGCACCGCAACGGTGCGCCGCCGCTTAGAAACACGCTTAGAAAAAGTTGACCGGCGCCTGCACTTATTGGCCGGCTTATTGATCGCGTATTTGAATCTGGACGAGGTGATTCGCATCATCCGCACCGAAGATGAGCCAAAACCGGTGCTTATCGCGCGTTTTGCCTTGAGCGAAGCCCAGGCTGAAGCCATCTTGGAAACCAAGTTACGGCATTTGGCCAAACTTGAAGAAATGAAAATTCGCGGCGAACAAAAAGAATTGGAAGACGAACGCGATGATTTAACCGGTATTTTAGCGTCCAAGGCGCGCATGAAAACCCTAATCAAGCGCGAATTAGAAGCCGATGCCAAAGCGCACGGCGATGCGCGCCGCAGCCCGATCGTGGAACGCGGCGCTGCGAAGGCCATGAGTGAGCAAGATTTAACGCCGAGCGAGCCATCGACCGTGATCTTGTCGGACAAAGGCTGGGCACGCGCGGCTAAAGGCCACGAAATCGACCCGTCCGCGTTGAGCTATCGCGAAGGTGATTCGGTCTTAAGTTTTTCGCGCGGCCGCAGCAATTATCAGGCGGCGTTCTTTGACACCACTGGCCGGGCCTATTCCACGCCAACCCATACCCTGCCTAGCGCGCGCGGCCAGGGTGAACCGCTGACCGGGCGCTTTGATCTAGCCCCAGGTGCACGCTTTGTAACCTGCGTCAGCGCGGAAAACGAGGCAATGCTGTTGCTAACCTCTAGCCATGGCTACGGGTTCATCACCAAGTTTGAGAGCTTGCTCAGCCGCAACCGCGCGGGCAAAGCGATGTTGAACCTAAGTGAAGGTGCAACCGTATTGCCACCGATGCTGCTGCCTGCACCGGTTGAGCAATGCTCGATTGCCGTCGTTACCACCGCCGGACATTTATTGGTATTCCCTTTGCGCGATCTGCCCGCGCTCGAAAAGGGTAAGGGCAACAAGATTATTGGCGTGCCAGCGGCGAAAAGCGCCTCAGAAAAGGTTGTTTCCGTTGCGATCATCACCGAAAAGCAAACGCTGGTTGTCGTTGCCGGTGGCCGCGTCACCAAGCTCAAGGGTAATGACTTGGCCGCGTATCGCGGCGAGCGCGCCCAGCGCGGCGCATTATTGCCGCGCGGTTTGCAGCGCGTTGACCGGCTTGAAGTAGAGTAAGTTCGCCACACCGTGTGCGGGCGCGAAGCAAGTTTCTACACCTGGCGCGAAGTCGTGGAATTTTCGCGCCCGCTGGGTTTAACCACGCCCAGCGTCGATCCCACACCTAATTACAATCGCGCGCCCTCGCAAAAAGCGCCCGTATTAATCGCGCAAAAAGACAATGTTTGCGTGCGCGAATTAATCTGGGGCCTAGTGCCGGCTTGGGCATCTGGGCAAAAACTGACGCCAAGCGTAAACGCACGCGTCGAAACCGCGCCCGAGAAGCCTAGTTTCAGAAATTCTTGGAAACATCGGCGCTGTCTAATTCCATCATCCGGCTATTACGAGTGGCAGCAATACGCGCGCAAACAGCCCTATTTCATTCGCCCGGCCGACGCACGCATTTTGATGTACGCGGGAATTTGGGATCACAATGAAAAATTGGGATTAACAAGCTATTGCATCCTGACCCAGCCCGCACAAGCACCGATCGCGCACCTGCACGACCGCATGCCGGTCATGCTATCGGCTGAGTTACTGCACGATTGGCTTTACTGCACAAGCGATGAAGCCGTGCGATTGGTGCGCGAGCTTACTCCGCCGAAGCTCAATTTTTATCCGGTAAGCCTAGCCGTGGGCAACGTCCGAAACCAGGGCAGTAATTTGATTGATAAGGTTGAAACCATAATGTCGGACGATCTTTTCACTAACGCCAATCTCATCTAGCTAACCGCCTTAGACGAACGCATAGCGGCATTTTCATCCCCGAAACACCGTAATCGCCCTGCCACTGACTGTTTGTGCATGCTCAGTGCGCATGCGCGCCTCCCATTCGGGTGCCGTGGTGCGCTGGTCAAACAGCACCAAAAACCCCTGATCCAGCTGCATCCGCGCCAAATAGCGCTCAATTTGCTCCAAACCCTCAATCAACGGGTTCGGGCGTTTGTCGCGCCAGACGTTGATCTCAATTACCATCGCTACGCCGCCGTGTTCGACGTATAAATCCATGCGCCCAGAACCCGCCGCGTATTCGCGCTCGATTCGGCCCACGCCATTAATGACGCGCTGCAAATACGCCATCAAAACCAGCGTCGGCGCTGCTTCATGGTAAGGCACCGTTTTCATCATCGGCTCGCCGTGCTTAAGCCAAAAGTCCATGAAATTCGTCATTAGCTGCGGTGGGTCCAACTTGCCCGCTGCAGTTTGCCAGTTCGCACGAATGTCTCGTGCAAGCAAGTGGTTCTGCGCGGTTGCAGACAATGCACGCGGTAAAACTTCATGGTAAATCGCATTCGCGACCACCAGCGTTTTGCCGTCACTGCCGCCGCGCTTGACTAGCCCCAAATCCAGCACGTACTGCACGTCATAATCGCTCGCTTCTGAACGCACTCCCAGAAGCATTGGCTCAACGACCGCCCGCACGCGTGGCTCGCGTAGTTTATCGGTCAGCTGATTCAAATGCGTGTCATTGCGCAAAATCAGGGCCTCGCGGGCTTTCCGCATTAGCGCAAGATCAACCGATTTGCTGGCATCACGACCTTCAGGCTGTTCGTAGGTGCATTCTTCGGCCAGAGCATTGACCAGCCAAGGCTGACCCGCAGTTGATTGCCAAGCTAAATCAAGCGCTTGAGGGGTAAATTGCTGCCCGCTCGCAGCAGTATGCAGCTGATACAACGCCTCCATATCCTCCCGACTAAAATCCCCCAGCCGCAAACTTTTTGCTTTGATATTAAACACGCTGCCGCCGGTGATCACCTCGCCATCGGCCATCGTCATGCGGTAATCGCGCACATCGCGCACACCGCACAAAATGATCGAATGCGGAAAATGCTTTGGTCGATCCGCATAGCCAGCGCGAATTTGACGCAGCACGGAAATGAGCGTGTCGCCGACGAGCGCGTCGACTTCGTCTAGGAACAAAATGAGTGGTTTCGGCAGCGCAATGGCCAATAATCGCAGCACTTGCGTCAATGCGTCCATCGCCGCGCCACCCGCCTGCTTCAAACTGGCTAGCTCAACACCCGGAAAAGTATCGGTTGCGGAATCCAGAATGCGCGACAGAATTCCGGCCATTGCCGCAGACACATCGCCGCGTGCCGCCTGTGCACTTTCTATATTCACATACAGCGCACAGTAGTTTCCGCCCGCATTGAAAAAATCCCGCAACGCCAGCATGCAGGTGGTTTTGCCGGTTTGACGCGGCGCATGCAGCACAAAGTAGCGCTGCTGTTCGACCAAATCCTCAATCAGCGGCTGGTCAATACGCACCAGTGGGTCTATCGTGTAGTGCCGCTCGATCTGCTGGGGGCCGGCGGTGTTGAAGTGCATTCTCATGCCCGGATTGTAGGGTTTTAAGGGCTGCAACTGCGCAAGTTTTCGCCTATGCGGCTGGGCATTAGAGAGCACCCCAGATTATCTCGCCACCACTCAAGTCGGCTGCATAAAGCCCAAATCCGAACCCGGCACCGACAAAATCGGATCATCCATGAAGTTCAGATTGGGAAACACGGTCAACCGTTGCGCTTCCTGCAGTCCATACCACTTCGCCAGCGTATGGGCGTATTGATCGGTTGATAGCGTTGGGATTAAACGTCCGCCGTCGATATCGTCCGGATTGGTGGAGGTTGGTTTTAGGCTCGGCATTTTCCCGTAGATTCGATTGCCATTGACCGCGCCGCCGAATACCAAATGGTGCCCGCCCCAGCCGTGATCGGTGCCGTCGCCGTTATTCGACAAAGTTCGACCAAAATCACTTGCGGTAAAAGCGGTTACGTTATTCGCCAAGGTCACATCAATCGTATCCAGCACTTGATAAAAAGCTTTGACCGATTGCGATAAATCTTTAAGCAAATCCGGGTGATCAGCGTTTTGATTATCGTGTGTATCAAAACCACCGGACGCGGCGAAAAATAGCTGGCGATTCATCGCCAAGGTTCCGCGCGAGGCGATGACGCGCGAAATCATCAGCAACTGCTGAGCAATACGCGGCAAGGCACCGACATTATTCGGCCCCTGCACCAAACCATTGGCGGTCCAGAACGGCGCAAATTTCGGCGCGGAGGCCGGATGCGCATCAATCGCAACCGAAACCTGCGCCGCCGTTTCAATGGAACGGCGAGTCTTAACCCCATAAGCGCGCTCAAACGCGTGGCCTGGCGTGGCAGACGCGGCCAAATTTTGCAAAGCGTTAAAACTCAAGCAGCGTCGGCGGCGGTAGTCATTGGTCGGGCCACAATTGGCATCTGGGGTATTGATCGCGCGGATTTCTTCGACGCCGTAACTGTTCATAAAATACGGCGCAACAAATTCGCCCGACTGAAATACATTGTCGCCATCCAATGACACATTCATAGACAGCGTTTGGTTGCTATTGTTAAGACGAAAAATGTCTGCCAACTTGCCACCCCAACCGGTGCGACTTACCGCATTGGCAGCCGGCAACTGCCACTGTACGGACTGATCCGAATGCGAAAAAAGCTGCGCTGGC
>JBBQBR010000180.1:0-5895 GCA_038317875.1 Lysobacterales bacterium | reverse complement strand
TGGAGGCCACTACCAAAAGCGATGCAGCAAACCCCATGCCGATCAGCGCGCCCAAAGCACAAATCAAAAATGCTTCCGATAGCACCATCATCAGCACCGTAAAGTCAGTGAAGCCTAGGGTTTTCATCACCGCAAGTTCGGGGATTCGCTCCCTTACGCTTTGCGCCATAGTGTTGCCAACGACCAATAAAATCGTGAAAAACACGGCGAAAAGCACGTAATTCACGAGTAAGCCAATATCGCCAATTTGTTTGAAAAAGCCAATGTTAAAGTCTTTTTCGGTCTGCGTTTTGGTTTCATCAGGCGAGTTTTCAAAGATCGAATCGATCGCCGCCGCGACGCTTGACGCTTTATCGGTATCTTTCAGGCGAATCGAGAAAGTACCTGCACCGCCGCGCCCGAACTGACGCTCTTCATCGAAATAGCCAAAATTTAGATACATCAAATTTGCGCGTGACTCCCAATCGGCGTCGATTCCGCCAAAAATGCCGGCCACCTCAAAAGTCCAAGTCTTATTACCGTCTTGGGTTGGCCAAATAGTTGATTCCAAAGGCACTTGATCGCCAACTTTCCAACCAAATTTTTTCGCCAATTGGCTGCCCACAATGGCGCTGGCTTTAATCGTACGAAAGCGTTGCTTTTCCTCATCGCTTAGCTTCCATTCTGGGTAGACGGCAAATAATCGATCAGGATCGACAGCGAACTGCGCAAAGAAATTGCGTGGATCTTGATAAATTCCGCCAAACCATTGCTGAAAACTAACCGCTGCAACGCCCGGAACGCTTTCGATTTGCGTCAGCTGGCGCATGGGTAATGATTGCGTAAAACTGACCCGCGCTTGCGTAATTAAGCGCGAGGCACCGACAAAATCAGCCCCCGCCGAAAACGCATTACTCACCGCTTGCAACAGCCCAAACAGCAAAAATGCACTGATTAAACTCAACAGCGTCAGCAACGTGCGCGTTTTTTTGCGAAACAAGTTCGCCCAAATCAAGCCAAAGAGTTTCATGCGTGCGCAGCCTCTACTAGGCGGCCCTTATCCAAGTGCAATTGCGTTTTGGCGTATTCCGCCGCTTTCGGGTCGTGGGTCACCATAATGATGGTTTTGCCATAGTCGGTATTGAGCGTTTGCAGCAGGCGCAAAATTTCATCTGCCGTTTTGCGATCTAAATCGCCGGTCGGCTCGTCGCAGACCAGGATTTTAGGGTCCGAAACAATTGCGCGCGCAATCGCGACGCGCTGCTCTTGCCCGCCAGAAAGCTCTTTCGGCTTGTGGTGCGCACGATCCGATAGGCCCACAACTTCCAAGGCAATTGCGACATTCTTTTTGCGTTGGGCTGCGGACAAATTGGTCAACAGTAGCGGCAGTTCAACGTTGCGCTCTGCCGTTAGCACCGGCATCAGATTATAAAATTGAAACACAAAGCCGACATTGCGCGCGCGCCAGGCTGCTAGCCGGTTGCTCGACAAGGACTCAATCGGTGTGCCGTCGATGTTGACGGAGCCGGTCGTTGGCTGATCTAAACCGCCGATCAGATTCAATAGCGTGGTTTTGCCGGAGCCAGAAGGCCCCATCAGCGCCAAAAACTCACCTTCGGCGATATCTAGATCAAGCTTATCCAACACCTGGATGCTCTGTTTGGCTCGGGTGTAGCTTTTGCTGACCCCACGTAGCTGGATTAAGGTTTTGCTCATGGCTTAAATTCCTGATTTGATTGCTAAATTTGGCTTCAGTTCGGATTGCACACGGCTATTGCACGCGTACTCGCAAGCCATCGGCCCAGCTGGATTGCGGCTCCAACACCACGGTTTCCCCTGCGCTAATGCCGGATTCAACCTTAAGCTCAGCGCCGTTACCTGAAACCTTTACGCTGCGCCGTGCAATCGCGCCGTCTTTCAGCACAAATACCGTGTCACTGCCGAGCACGGCACTAGAAGGAATCAGCACGCCGCTGATCGTTGGTGCCGCAGTCGCCGCGCTTGGCTCAGTGCCTGACAAAAACGCGACGCGGGCACCCATATCAGGCAACACGCGGGCGTCTTTTTCGCCGAAAGCAACGCGCACTTTTACCGTGGCTTTGCTGCGGTCAGCGGTGGGAATAATGGCAATGACTTTGCCGGGGATTTTCCAATCTGGATAAGCGTTTAGCGTAATTATGGTCGGCGCGCCCGCCACTACTTTTTGTAAAAAGGCTTCGTTCACATCGACTTCGACTTCTAGCGAATCCATATCCACAATTGTGCCTATGCCGGTACGGGTAAAGCCGCCGCCGGCGGAGAGCGGCGAAACAATTTCCCCAACTTGGGCTGAGCGGGCGATCACAACGCCGGCAAACGGCGCATAAACCTTGGTGTTGTCCAAATTTTGCTGGCTGACCGCAACGCTAGAACGGGATACTTCCAAGCTGCGTTGCGCGCTGTTGAGCCGCGCTTTCAATGAATTTACTAAGGTTTCGGCGGAATCTAAGGAAACTAGTGACACCAGTTTTTTTGCAACTAATTCCTGCTGGCGTTTGAGCTGGCGTTGGGCATCCGTTATTTGCACGCGTAAGTCCTCAAGTTGCGCGTCTGAGGCGCGCGCTTGGGCGACGGTCAAATCGAGCTGCTTTTGGCTGTCTACAGGCTCTAGCGTCGCGAGTAGCTGGTCTTTTTCGACGCGCATGCCTTCTTCAATCAGCACGCTTTCGACTTTACCGGTGACTTTGCTAGAAACCGTAGCCTGTCGGCGCGCTACCACATAGCCAGAGGCGTCCAATTGACTGGAGTCAGCCGCGCTCGATGCCGCGCGCGCTACTGCAGTCTTAACAACGATTTCACCGCTGCCCTTATTTAGCAGCGTAAACAGAATATAGCCTAAGCCTACTAATGCCAGTACCGTAACAATCCAGCCCCATGGGATTTTGCGCTCGGGCGGCAAATCGCGGTCAATTGTTAATTGCTTGAGTAAGTCTTTACGGTCGGTCATAAGATCCAATCAATTCGGCGAACGATGTAGGCGCATCGTAGCCAAATTAACTGACTACACAAAGTGACGAACGTCAGGTGTTTTTTTATGTTCGGTACAATTCTAAAGTGATGTTTAAAGTATGAGTTTTTTTCAAAGCAAATCTATAAAGAAGCGTTTGCCCTGAGCTCGTCGAAAAGCAGAGCCGCACTAATACTGATGCAGCCGCAGCACTCTGTGCATCATGCAGCGTGCGGCTACATGCTTCGACGGGCTCAGCACGTATATGGACTCCTCCTCTAGCGCAACAGATTTTTTAGATGTGAGCATCGCGAACGTATATTCGACCTTTTAATGGAACCGTCGTTCCTGGCCTAGATGGATTTCGGTAGAAAGCTGCCTATCGAACGGGCGACCTTACTGGGTCTTCGTGCTGAGCGGCTTTTGCTTTCTTGATTGCTCTGGGGTCATCTGTGATCTGTGCGTTGCCTCGGGTTCCTTCCTTGGAAAAAGCTGATCTGGTTTTACTGCTGACGTGTTTTGATCGGTGGTTACGCAGTAATTGATTATGCGGCCATGGCGTGCCCCGGCATCGTATTTACCGCATTTACCTTGGTTTTTGTTCTGTCTCGCTGGGGCCGGTAAGCCGCCTTTGATTTCAACATCGCATACACCATCCGCGCCATGCGATTGGCGACCGCGATGACCACGACATGTCTCGGCTTACGCGCGTGCAGGTCGCGTGCAAAAACATGCAGATCATCTTGCTTGATTGCGTTTGGATTAACCTCTTGCGCGAGCCCGCGTTTAGAGTTGGGCTTCGGGCATGCGCTGGTGACAATCCCCTGCGCGCCCTGCACCAAAAGCTGGCGCAGGTAGGCGTTTCCGCGCTTGGTAATGCCGCCCATGCGCGTCTTGCCGCCACTGGAATGCTCGCCCGGCGTTAATCCCAAATTGGCTGCAAACTGTCGGCTATCACTAAAGCGCGCCACCCCACCCGCGTATTCCGCCGCCATGGCGCTTGCCGTGATAGGGCCAATGCCGGGTGCCTCGATCAGGCTCATCGCAATCGGTGACTGCGTAACTTGTCGTTTGACCTTATCATCCAATAACGCAAGCTGTTCATCGATGGATTTCAGCATCGTTTGTAAGCTGGCTAACACCACTTGCACATCCACATTCAGTTGCGCAGCCGACTCAATTTCACTCAGTTCAGACACCAACTTTTTCAACGCGCGGGCGCCCTTGGCGGTCACATAAAGATGTTCTGCCAGCAAGCTGCGCAGATGATTGCTGATCTTGGTGCGGCTCGCCTTTAACAGTTGACGCGCGCCATGAATGGCGAGCTGGCCCTGCGGCACCTCACCTTTTACCGGCACCGGATGCACGCGCGCATCCAAATGCACCGCAAAGATCGCCGCTGCATCGTTACAGTCGTTCTTGTTGCCGATGCGCTGTTTGGCGACAAACTGCGGCGGCACCAGTTTCACTTGATCACCCAGCGCAAGCAGCTTGCGGCCCCAACCGTGGGCACCCGCGCAGGCCTCCATCACCCACATGCCGCGTGCACGTTGCGGGTCGCTCACGCGCTTCTCAAATTGCTGGCGACTCAGGCCTTTGCTAGACAAAAGCTCGCCGTGCGCGCTGTATACATTGAGGTGAAAATGCTCTTTGGCCAGATCAACGGTGTAAACCTTACGGTCACCCGGTGCGGCACGTTGCGCCTTCGCGTGAACTGCGCGCGGGCTGCGATCCGATAGATGTTTCACTTCACTGTGGGTAAGCTTCATGGCGGACTCCTCTTCTTTAATTTGGCTGTGGTTTGGTTCTTCAGCGTGGCACATCGATGCCGTCCTTGGGAGGAGGAGTCCATTCCATCAAACGGGTTTCCTTCAGCGCCACGCCAGGACCCGTTATCGCGCTCTGCCCTACTGAGCCCTTGTGCTTACGCGGCTTGAATGCGTTGCAAGCGCTTGGAAAAATCAGTCAAACTCTTCGCTTCCGGCAGTTGCTTTACGCAGGTCGCTAGTTCCGCCTGCAGGCTGGGCAGTACGCCGACTTTGTTGAGCAAACCCTGAAATTTCGCCTCCAACTCTTGCATATTGAGGGCCGCCGCTGGATCACCCCAGGCATTGCTGATGGTTTCGGTGACGGACTCGCCTGCCGTGGTTGTCAAAGTAACGCGCGCGCCGTATTGCTTTGGGAAGGCGCGCGTCATCGCTTCATTTTCCTTGACCGTAATCAGGGCGCGGGTAGCCGCGATGCGGGCTTGATCAAAGGGCGGGCTGAAATCTTCTAGCGCTGGCTTATTTTTGCAAAACGCCACGGCAATGGCGTGCTGTAAAGAATGCTTGGCCTCGACTTCGGTTTTGGGCTCGGGTTGGTTCGCTGACTTAATTGCTTCCTGATAGGTTTCCAAGGCAACTGCACTGAGCTGACTACCCGGTGTCAAGGCGGCTTTCGCTTTTAGGGTCGCGTCAATCGCCGCATGCGTGTGGCGGTTTGCTGGCCAGGGGCGAAAGCTCACTTCCAGAATTTTGAAAGTCCCATCCGAGTCAAAGATGATCTCGATTGGGCTGCCATCGCGTGCGATGGCAGGAAACAAACCGTGCGGGCCTTCAAGAATGTGTTTTGGGCCGGTAAAGTTACGCTTTGCCAGCAGTGCGGCGGTCAAACCGCTTTGCGCGGCCAAACCGTTGTGCAAGGACTTGCTCATGCAGGGCTCGTTTTGCATTTGCCTGAATCCGCCTGTGCGGGTGCCGGCATTGCCCAGCGCCCAAACGAATTGTTCGTCGCTTAAACCCAGCAAATCTGCGGCCGCAGCGGCGGCGCCAAAAGGGCCGACGCTGGAGGTATTATCGAAAAACAAACTGTGCTTTGGCCCTAAATATTGACCAATACGCAGCATGACTTCATAGCCGCGTACAATCGCGTCCAGCAACTGCGCGCCT
>JBBQBR010000179.1:0-5918 GCA_038317875.1 Lysobacterales bacterium | reverse complement strand
TAATCATAGGTTTTGGCCCCTGCGGGCTGTTCGCAGCGCTGATTTTGGCGCAAATGGGCTTGCGCCCAATCGTTTTAGAGCGCGGTATGACGCGCGCAAACGCTCTGCGATTAACTTGATTTACACATTATTAGTGCAAGTGGCTGATCCGGCTGCAGTTTTGGCGAAAAAACTGCTGCATGTCAGCATTGCGCCGGATATTGGATATCACTTCGTTGCCGTGCCGAAGCCGCCAAAACACCGCCCGGTAATCATAGGTTTTGGCCCCTGCGGGCTGTTCGCAGCGCTGATTTTGGCGCAAATGGGCTTGCGCCCAATCGTTTTAGAGCGCGGTAAAGCAGTACGCGAACGCACTAAAGACACCTTTGGGCTTTGGCGTCAGGGCGTGTTAAGCCCGGAAAGCAATGTGCAGTTTGGTGAAGGCGGCGCGGGTACGTTTTCGGACGGCAAACTGTGGAGCCAAGTCAGCGACCCGAAACACTACGGCCGCAAAGTGCTGCAAGAGTTTGTCAAGGCTGGCGCGCCCGAAGAGATTTTGTATGTGAGCAAGCCGCATATTGGCACCTTTCGCTTGGTCAGCATGATCGAAAAAATGCGCACCGAGATCGAAGCGCTGGGCGGAGAGATTCGTTTTCAGGCCAAAGTGAGCGATATTTTGATTGAAAGCGGACGCGTACGCGGCGTCAGTTTAGCATCCGGTGAAACGTTGCGCTGTGATCAGTTGGTGTTAGCAATAGGGCACAGCGCCCGCGATACGGTTGAAATGTTGCACCAGCGCGGCGTTTATCTGGAGGCCAAAGCCTTTTCGGTGGGCGTGCGGATCGAACACCCGCAGCATTTGATTGATGCGGCGCGTTTCGGCCCTTATGCCACGCATCCATTGCTCGGGGCAGCTGACTATAAATTGGTGCATCACGCAAAAAATGGCCGCTCGGTTTACAGTTTTTGCATGTGTCCGGGCGGCACCGTCGTCGCAGCGGCCAGCGAAGCCGGGCATCTAGTTACGAACGGCATGAGCCAATACTCACGCAATGAACGCAACGCCAACGCGGGTTTAGTCGTCGGTGTTACACCAGAGGACTTTCCCGATGCCTCGCCACTTGCAGGCTTCGACTTTCAGCGCCAGCTGGAAAGCCGCGCGTTTGCATTGGGTGGCAGCAATTACTATGCCCCGGCTCAGCGCGTTGGCGATTTTTTAGCGAAACGCGCATCAACGGATCTTGGCAGCTTAGTGCCCAGCTACACGCCCGGCGTTACGCCAACCGATTTGACCCATTTACTGCCCGAATACGCCAGCGCCGCGCTCCGCGAAGCGCTGCCCGCATTAGATAGACAAATTCGTGGTTTTGCCATGCCCGATGCGCTGATGACCGGTGTGGAAACCCGCACGTCCTCGCCGGTGCGAATCAAACGCGGCGCTGACTTCCAATCCGTCAACGTGCGCGGCTTATACCCAGCCGGGGAGGGTGCTGCGTATGCTGGCGGCATTATGTCGGCTGCGATTGACGGCATTGAGGTGGCGCAGGCATTGGTTTTGGCCTTGCCCTGACCATTGGGATCAGCCCCCCAATAAGCGCGTTCATCCGATCCTAGCGCGATACGAAGGCGAAAAAAGATTTGAGTACAGTGCGAGGATTTACCGCCTCCCAACTCTAACTGAGCGACTTTGACGAAAAGCACATTGGTTTGCGTGCTTTTTGTTTTGGTTGATCAGCGGTTTGCACTGTCTAAAAGTGCCAACAACTTCTTAAAAGTGCCAACAACTTCTTAAAAGTGTCACCAGCTGCGCTGATTCGAACGGTTCAAAACAAGGTTCTATTAATTCGTTTTGCCAAGGCAAAACACGTTTGATTAATCCATCAGGCAAGTAAAATAGGAGCAATATTGTGGCGAAAAATCAAAGGTAAGTTGCAGAAAGTCCTGTTCCGCACCGGCAGTGCGGTTCCATGGCAGTTTACGAACGCTTAAGCGAAATGGATTTGGAATTTCGTGCTAAGCAAGCAGCACTCGAAGCGGTTTCGCGTGAATTTGTTAATCAGCGTTTAATGCCTAGTGCAAAGCTGAGCGCAAAGCTAAGTTTCAAAATTCCGGTGGTCGTGCACTGTTTGTACAACACCGCAGACCAAAAAATTACGACGGCACAAGTCAATAGTCAGATCAAAATCTTGAACGAAGATTTTGGACTAAAAAATAAGGACAAAAAAAACATTCCGAAAGTGTGGACTTCACTAGCCAGTGATGCCGGCATCGAATTCGTTCTGGTTAACAAATCACCCGATGGCGCGCCAAATGTAGGCGCAACATTTACCAAAACGGATCGCACAGGTTTTGGTACGGGCGACACCGTAAAGCGCGCGCAAGATGGCGGAGTTGATCCTTGGGATACCAAAAAGTATCTAAATATTTGGGTGGCGCCACTTTTGGGCGGCCTACTTGGCTACGCCCAATTTCCAGGCGGGCCGGCAGCAACCGATGGCGTGGTGATCGCAAGCCTAGCGTTCGGCACCTCAGGCACCGCCAAGGCGCCATTCAATAAGGGCCGCACTGCAACGCATGAGGTTGGTCACTATTTAAATCTTCGTCATATCTGGGGCGACACCAATGACTGCTCCGGCACGGATTTTTGTTCCGATACGCCGCGCCAACAGATGCCAAATTATAATGTACCCACGTTTCCGCACGTTTCTTGTAACAACGGCCCAAATGGCGATCAATTTATGAATTTTATGGACTACGTTGACGACGCCGCAATGGTAATGTTCACCGCCGCCCAGACCGCGCGAATGCTTGCGACGTTGACGGGGCCCCGCGCTAAATTGGTAGCTTAATTAATGAAGCCGACCCTGAGTATTAAGAGGCTTGTAGGCACTTGGAAACATGCGCATGAGGAAGATGCTCAGGGCTTTTCTGTTTTTCGTCCGGCGAACGGCCCCTTTGCGCCGTCGCGTGGGCGCTTGTCTTTTGAGTTGCACGCGGATGGAAACGCTGTCTATGAAGGACTTGGTGCTGCTGACGCGCCAACTTCAGAAGCTGCGCGTTGGCAAATCAGCCCTGACAATCGTTTAACAATTTATCGGGACAGCAAAGCGATATTTAAGGCTGACGTAGTCAGTGTTGCCAAGGCGAAACTTGTCCTGAAGATTCAGCCGAGCAATTGATTCTGGGCACTTAACTGCGGACTTCTAGAGATCGCAATGGCGGCAATTCCGGCCTGAAACGGTGATTGATCAGGCAACCAAAGTGCAATATTTCGCCATTTAGAAACATCGCTCTAACCACAATGCCTACAAAGGCGGCGGACAATTAACGGATTGCGCGGATGTACGACTACATCGTGGTAGGGGCGGGCTCAGCGGGCTGTGTATTGGCGGATCGCTTAAGCGAATCAGGGCAATATTCGGTGCTGTTGTTAGAGGCAGGCGGCAGCGATTGGAATCCTTTTGTGCATATGCCCGCAGGCATCGCGCAACTCAACAAATTTCGCGGCATGAGTTGGAATTACGATACCGAGGCCGAGGCAGCACTTAACAATCGCAAGCTCTATTGGCCGCGCGGTAAATTACTGGGTGGGTCCAGTTCGATCAACGCGATGTGCTATATCCGTGGCCATAAGTCTGACTACGATCATTGGCGCGATTTAGGCAATCCAGGGTGGGGCTATGCGGACGTGCTGCCGTATTTTCGCAAGAGCGAACAAAATTCCCGAGGTGCCAATCAATTTCACGGCGATTCCGGGCCTTTGCACGTGTCTGATTTGCGCCATACCAATATCCTGAGCCACGCGTTTATCGATGCTGCGCAGCAAGCTGGTTTCGCTGCAAATCCTGATTTTAACGGTGCCGAACAATCAGGCTTTGGATTATATCAAGTCACGCAAAATAACGGCCGACGTTGTTCGACCGCCGTAAGCTTTTTGGCGCGTGCGCGCACCCGTCGCAATTTCACTTTACGCACCCACGCACAGGCCTTAGGTTTGGTTTTTGACGGTACACGCGCCACCGGGGTTCGCTATTTGCGCTCTGGGCGTGTACTGGTTGCCAGCGCGGCGCGCGAGGTTATTCTTTCCGGTGGTGCGATCAATTCGCCGCAACTTCTCATGCTTTCAGGCATTGGGCCGGAGTCAGAGCTGCGTGCAGCCGGCATCAAACCAATGCTTGATTTACCGGGCGTGGGTAAAAATTTGCAGGACCATTTAGACATCTGCACGCTCAATTACTGCAACAGCAAAGTGACCTATGACACCGCAAGCGATTTCATGGTGGGCATGGAATACCTCTTCACCGGCGGCGGCATTGGCAGCTCGAACATTGCTGAGGCAGGTGGTTTTGCAGCAAGCCGCTATGCGCAAGCGGGTCAGCCGGATTTGCAATTCCATTTTGTGCCGGCGCTGTTGGAAGATCACGGTCGTACGCGCCCGGCTGGCCAAGGTTTTACCATACACGCCTGCGCGTTACGCCCGGAAAGCCGTGGTGAAATCGCGCTTGCAAGCAAAGATCCACTCGCGCAAGCGTTGATGCGGCCGAACTACCTTTCGGTTGATAGCGATCTCAAAACCATGCTCGAGGGCATGCGTATTAGCCGCGATATTTTCGCCGCTAAGTCTTTAGCAAAATACACCGCTAAAGAATTTTTGCCCGGCGCGGCGCTGAATACGACGGCAGAACTCACGGCATTTATTCGCCAAAAGGCGGAAACCATCTATCACCCAGTTGGCACCTGCAAAATGGGCTCCGACGACAAAGCGGTGGTTGACGCGCAGCTGCGCGTGCATGGAACGCTGGGATTGCGGGTAGTAGACGCCTCGATCATGCCGAAACTGATCGGCGGTAATACCAATGCGCCAACGATCATGATTGCCGAGCGCGCCAGTGCCATGATTCTATCGGCGTGACTTCCGTCAGCCTGAATTCCGGCAGCCTGAATTCTGGAAGTTTAAATGCGCGATTCCTTGATGACTCGCAGCCATCAAGGGCTCAAGTTAAGCTTTCGTATGGTGCTGCCGCCTGTTATGCTAGGCGGCTGGATATTCACAAAACTCAAGGAGTCCGTTATGGGCCGTGGTGACAAGCGTTCGCGCAAAGGCAAAATTTTCAAAGGCAGCTATGGCAACGTGCGCCCGCACAAAGTTGCCGTTTATATTGCACCGGCCGCAACGGCAGTAAAAGCAGCACCGAAAACATTAAGCGTCAAAAAGAAGTAAGTTTTCGTTGAATCGCTTTGTCTAGGCAAGACTGTCGCAAAGCTTGACCGAAAAGCCCGCTCAGATGCGGGTTTTTTTGTATCCGCCTTTGGCGGACTTTAGCTTGCACGAATTAAACTACGGAGCCCGCAGTATGTCGAAACTATATCAAGGAAAAACTGCGTTAATTACGGGTGCCTCTGCCGGTATAGGTCTTGAGTTCGCGCGTCAGTTAGCGGCGAAGGGCTGTGATTTAGTTTTGACCGCGCGCAGGCAAGATCGACTGCAGCAAATTGCGGCTGAGTTGACACAGCAGTTCAACATTAAAACCCATGTTATTGCCCTGGATTTAGCTGATCCAGACGCACCCGTCAGCCTAGAATCGCAGCTGCAGGCGCAACACTTACAGATTGATATTCTGATCAACAATGCCGGTTTTGGCTTGCCCGGGACGCTGGTTAGCCAACCTTGGAGTGCGCACGCCGCAAGTTTGCAAGTGTTGCTAGTCGCTCCCACACAGCTTTGCCGCGCCCTGATTCCCGCGATGCGCGAACGCGGTTGGGGCCGGGTGATCAATGTCGCGTCTTTAGCCGGCTTGGTGCCGCCTAGCGCCAGCCACACCACTTACGGCGCGATCAAAAGCTATTTGATTCGCTTTAGCGAATCGCTGGCGTTGGAGGAAGCGAAGTCTGGCGTCGCCGTTTTGGCGCTCTGCCCAGGTTTCACCTACAGCGAATTC
>JBBQBR010000178.1:0-5918 GCA_038317875.1 Lysobacterales bacterium | reverse complement strand
TATCGTGATGCGCGCTGGCTAAGCCGCAAAAAATGGCATCTCAATTTTTGAAATTGCGAATCAGCTTAGCCAGCCCGCACGCAACGATGGAGCCCTGTTAGACTTTGCCTGATAGACTTACACGTCTATTAAGGTTTAATTCCGTGTCGATGCGCATCCGAACCCGAGTCACTGAAAGAATTTCGCAAAATAGTGCCGCCGAACGCATCGGTGGCCTTGAGCCTGCGTGCTTGGTGGCAATAGCCGGCCCGCTACTGGGTACACGTATCGAGCTTGATGGCGCGCCACTGACGATTGGGCGATCCTCCGAGTCGGGCTTAACAATCCCGCACGCCAGCGTATCGCGCCACCATTGCCGAGTGATTCGCGATAACCGCATTTATATCCTGGAAGACTTAGGCTCAACCAATAAAACTTTTGTCAACGGTTTGGCGATTGAGCGTACCCAGCTTGCCGACGGTGATCGCATCAAACTTGGCGATAGCGTGTTCAAGTTTTTCGAATTAGGCAGCGTTGAGGCAGATTATCAAAAGCAACTGGTTGATTTAGCCGTTATGGATGAATTGACCGGCATTTCCAACCGCCGCCACTTTTTGGCGCTGATTAGTCAGGAAATTGCCGAAGCGCGGCGGCAAAATATGAGTTTGGCGCTGGTGATCGCCGATCTCGATCACTTTAAGCCAGTCAATGACGCGCACGGTCATTTGGACGGCGATATGGTGTTGAAGCGTTTCGCCGAAATTTTGGTATACGAGTTGCCGCCGCTGGGCCTAGCCGGGCGCTTGGGCGGCGAAGAGTTTGGCGTATTGCTGCCGGAAGTGTCTGTAGCGCAAGCGATCGCCTATGCGGAAAACGCGCGCAAACACACAGAACAGACGTCGCATCAGCTCAGCAACGCCAGTATCGGCGTCACCGCAAGCTTTGGCGTGGCCATGCTCAGCGATGCAATGCATGAACCGACTGCGCTAATGCGCGCCGCTGATGCGAAACTTTATGAAGCCAAAGCTGCCGGGCGCAATCGCGTCGCACTTTAACGCGAGCAACACGAGGTCAACATTAGGTATGGGTGTCCGATTCAAAGTTGTTTAAAAGTATGAGTTGCTTTCGAAGCAAATGTAAAAGAACCGTTCGCACTGAACTTGTCGAAGTGCAGAGCATCAACCGCGCTAACAAAGGCATACCCAGGAAAGGTGGACTATTTGGTGAATTGTTCAATTTTTTGCAACGGCTTCGTAAGCAATATTGCGGCTCTGCACATCGACAAGCTCAGTGCGAACGGATTTTGTGACCTGTCTTTAAATGTAAATCGAATACATCCCTTTGAATTGCACCCCATCAAATGAGTAAAATGGACTGCTCCCCGGATCTAAAAATTGCGGAGCGCCGCGCAGTGGTGCTGGTGTCTGGCGGCATGGATTCCGCCGTTACCCTAGCGCTCGCCAAAGAGCGTGGATTTATTCCATATGCCTTGAGCATCGACTATCAACAGCGCCACCGCGCCGAACTTGATGCCGCCCGCAACAATGCGATGGGCTTAGGTGCCGTGCAGCATAAATGCGTACCGGTCGATTTGCGCAGTTTGGGCGGCTCGGCACTGACGCAAGATGATATGGCGGTGCCGACCGAACCCAGCAGTGGCATCCCGATAACTTATGTGCCGGCGCGCAACACTATCATGCTGTCGATTGCTCTCGGTTGGGCCGAAGTCCTGGGCGCAAACGATCTATTCACCGGCGTGAACGCGGTTGATTTTTCTGGCTACCCAGATTGCCGACCCGCTTTTGTCGCCGCATTTCAAGCGCTGGCGAATGTTGCCACCAAAGCCGGTGTCGAGGGTGCAGGTTTGCGTATCCACGCGCCGTTGATTGCGATGAGCAAAGCCGACATCGTGCTCGAAGGCCTGCGTTTGGGCATTGATTTCGCAACCACCGTCAGCTGCTATCAGGCCGACGCACTAGGCCGAGCCTGTGGCGTATGTGACGCCTGTCGATTGCGCTCCGCTGGATTTGTGCAAGCGGGCGTTGTGGATCCAACGCGATATTTTTGAGCTGCCAGCATGCGAAGATTGACGCATGCATATCTCCATCATCTTACTTGGCATCGGCTTTTCCGTCGGCGCAGCCCTACTTTTAGCGATTGCGTTTACTAGCACCTATCGCGGCTTAGTGCTGCCTATCCAATCACGGATCGCGGGCTATGTGATGCTGGCCTGTTTTGCCTGCACGCAGCTGTTTCATGCGCGCTTTCTGTTGAACCAGACGGTGGAACTTGCGAGCCGCAGCTACGTTCTGGTCGTTTATTTGCAGTCGATGAGTTTTTACTGGCTGTTTTTAGGGCTACTTCGCCCGCCGCAGCTGCGTTGGCGCATCTGGCAATGGTTTCTTCCGGCGGGCGTGCTGTTGTGCGGTGCGCTGGTGCCATTAAGCGCCGCCGTTCCGCTGGCAATGCTGGGCGGCGGGATTGCGGCGACGCATTTGAGCTTTTTAGTCTATGCCCTGCGCGCGCAACGGCGCTGGTTCGTACTGGAGTTCCGGGTGCTGGCGTTATTCGCACTGATGGCGGTGCTGATTGCCTTGGTAAGCCTATTCGCACCGATTTTAGGCTGGCGGTACTTCGCGCTGATTTACGCGGCGATGATCAGCGCAAGTTTTGGATTGATGCTGCATTTGCTGCTGCGTTTTCCAGATATCACCAGCAAAACCGTGGAAGCCGTCGCCACCACTTATGCCGTTTCAACTTTAAGCCGCGTGGATTGCGACAAACTCGTCACCGAAATAAAGCGCTTGTTTGAGCTTGAGAAAATCTACCAAGATGAAAACCTGAGCCTAAATAAACTCGCAGAATTGACGCAGCTGTCCACACATCAGCTTTCCGAGCTCATCAACACCCAGTTTCAAATGAGTTTTTCACGCCTAGTTCGGCAATATCGCGTCGATGCCGCCAAAGCCATGCTGATTGCCGAGCCACGCGCTTCGGTTTTGTCTGTGGGGCTTTCGGTCGGTTTTAACTCTCAATCAAATTTTTATGTCGCGTTCAAAGAATTCACCGGCGTTGTTCCTGGGCAATTCCGCAAACAGCTCAGTTAGAACCAGGTTGAACCACGAAGAATTTACTAGAACCGTTCGCCCTGAGCTCGTCGAAGGGCAGAGCCGCGCACGGACTTACAGAGCCTGATCAAAATCAGGACGAACCGGTTACCCTGCCCGAAATTATCATTTGATATATTTGTAACCCATTGATTTTAAAGCACTAAATTAGCTTCACTAAACTATTGCTCCAAAACGATCAATACAGAAGCCACGCAAACCCGCCAGAGCTATCTTGGCCTCGGGTTTTCCCACAAGTGGTTTTTCGTAGGTTCGATCAAGGAGATTTTGTGATGTCAAATATTGCTTATGCACTGTATTTAATTATTTCAATCGCGATGACGATTTGGGTTGCACGCGTGCTTTCCAAAAGCGGTGAAGTTTTTCTAATCAAATGTTTTGCGCAAGATAAAGAACTTGCGCAATCCACCAACCGCCTGCTGGTGATCGGCTTTTATCTAGTCAATATTGGCTTCATTTGCTTTCGCTTAGGCGGTTGGAGCATTGATGAGGTAAATCTAATTCCCGATGTCGGCTCCAGAGTTGGCATTTCGATTTTGGTGCTGGGCGTGATGCATTTTTTCAACATGATCATGATCGCCAAATTCGGCCGCACCGTCAGCGATTGGGTGCATGTAAGCGCTGAATACACGCGTGCGGAAACAGCGCCGCCACCGATGCCGAGTGCTCGGAATCCTAAGTATTATTGAGATTGGGTTTAGCTTAAATGACGGCGCGCATATCTTGCAGCGGCTAAAGTCCGCAGCGAATGCGCGCTGTTGCTGCTAGAAGTTAGCGCTTAAAACTTTGGCTTTGAACTGTATATAACTCCCGTGTAGGCTTAGTAAAATTTCTACATCGGCATAGTCACGAACACTCAGAATCCTGACGCCCACGGTTGGTACTCCATTGTCGGCGAGCCTTGCTCAGCCGTACTTCGCCCTTTGCGTTCCATTGAATTCATTGAAAAGCTTTCGATCACCGAGTCGCACCGGATCACGGTTCGCCACGCCAAAGCTTTGCGTTCACTCGGGTCGGTTAAATGGCTCTGGCTCTGGTGCGACGTTACTCGCAATGCGATGCAGTACATTGTTCAAGTCCCAGGATTAGAAGTGCTTGACGTTTTGAGTATAACTGCGCCCGGTTCCATTTCGGGCTTCGAGTCGGCGGCGACACTACACACTGTCAGGGCAAATCTCTTTCTTAAAGAACTCGATATCGTGGCGATTGCAAAATGCGCGACGTTGCAAGAACTCGGCATTCAGGGCGCTGAATTGACGCCGCTAGCAATTGCCGCCTTGCTATCGCTGCCGCTCCTTCATTCACTGGACGTGGAGGGTTCCAACTTTGATGATGGCATGGCCCAGCAATTGAGCACATCAACGGTTCTTGCACAGCTTGATGTAGGTGCCACCCAGATTACCCGCGCTGGGCTGGCGCACCTAGTGTCAATGAAGCAGCTACGTTCGCTCGACCTTTGGGCGACTGGGCTCGGTGTAGATGATCTTGAACTTCTCACCGAGCTTCCAAACCTGGATTATGTTTCGGTTGGTAATTTCGACCGTCTTGATGTCGCGCGGCTAGTGCCGCTGTTGCTATCGTTGCCAGCACTGAAGCGTGTATGGCTCGATGGGGTAGAAGTAACCGCTGACCAGGAAGCGGCACTTGAGAGAAAGCTGGAATCGGTGCGTATCACGCCGAACGAATGAATTTTTCGTTTGTGAAATTTGGCCTGAGCCGAATCAATTGACACTATGCACGGCACGCGTTATTGTCGTTCCCCGTGACTATCAAGAGCTTTAATTGCCGTGATACCCAAGCCCTATTCGAGGGGAAGCGCGTGAAGCGCTGGGTAAACATTGAACGGCCTGCCCTGCGAAGGCTTGCCCAGTTGGACTGGTCGGCTGTGCTCGATGATTTAAAGGTGCCGCCCGGCAATGGGCTCGAAGCGTTAAAAGATAATCGCAAAGGGCAACACAGCATTCGGATAAACCGGCAATGGCGCATCTGCTTCGTTTGGATCACAGATGGCGCGGCCAACGTCGAAATCGTCGATTACCACTGAAGGAAATTATTATGCGAACCGTATTGCCGGTGTCCCCGGGCGAGATGCTTGAAGAAGAATTTCTGAAGCCATTGGGGCTTAGCAAGTACCGCCTCGCGAAAGACATCGGCGTGCCGGCACAAAGGATTGGCGAAATTGTTGCTGGCAAGCGCTCCGTAACGGCTGACACCGATCTACGTTTGTGTAGGTACTTCGGCCTGAGTGATGGCTGGTGGCTGCGCGGGCAAGTCGCCTATGACACAGCTATTGCCAAAGAAGCGCTCGGCGAAAAACTGGCGGCCATCCAAAGATGTCCGTTGTTGGCTGCGTAGCAGCGCCGAATCGATCAAGTATTTGGATTAATCGCCGGTCGTTGATCCCACCCCCAACAACCGCTCCGCCAAACCCGAATTGCGCCGTGCCGTAGTTTGCAGCCCGTGCGCCAGCGCCGCTTCAGTCGCGCAAATGACCAACGACGATTTGGCGCGGGTAACGGCGGTATAAATTAACGCGCGATGCAGACCAATTTTTTCCAGTTGAGTGGCATCTAGCTCGGGCAAAATCAAAGTGACAGCATCAAATTCCGAGCCTTGCGCTTTGTGTACGGTCATCGCAAAGGCGGGCACCACGCGGGATAGCAAGGCGACTTCGAAGGGCACCAGCCTAGTATTTTTTAGATCGGGTTGTAGTGCCAAGTCAGTATCACTCTGGTCGTCGTCCTCAATCCCTACTGCATCGACTTCAGCGCCTGCCCCGATCCCAGTTCGCGCCTCGAAATACAGCATCAA
>JBBQBR010000177.1:0-5945 GCA_038317875.1 Lysobacterales bacterium | reverse complement strand
TCGAAGATCTCGACCCACGCATGACGCCAATGGAGCTATTGCGCGAACTGGCACCGGAAACCGGTGAGCAAATTCGCCGCGATTGGCTCGGCAAATTCGCGTTTTCCGGCGAAATGGCCACGACCGCCTGCGGGCCACGTTCGGGCGGCGAAAAGGCGCGCTTGGCGCTGGCGCTATTGCTCTGGCGTAAGCCAAATCTATTGTTATTGGATGAGCCTACCAATCACCTTGATCTAGCGATGCGTCAGGCGCTCGCCGAAGCGATTTCGGACTTCCCCGGCGCGGTGGTATTGGTGAGCCATGATCGCGCGCTACTTTCTGCCAGCTGCGATCAATTTTATCGTGTGCACGATGGTGAAATTGAGCTTTATAACGGCGATTTGGACGATTATGCATCTTGGTTGAGCCAGCAAAAGTCGAAGGAAAAGGCGGGTGCCAAAGCCGATGCCAAAACCGGCACTAAGGGCAACAATAAGGCCGCAGACAAACCTGCGAAAGCGCATGCAGAACGCAGCAGCCTGCAGGCAACTTTAAGTAAATGCGAAAACGATGTTGCACGCGCCACTAAAGAGCTAGAAAAGCGCGACAACGAATTGACGCAAGCCAGTCACAACGCCGTGCCCGATCGCCATCGCCTAGCCCAGCTGATGAACAAGCAAGCGGAGGCGAAACGCAATTTGGCTGCAGCCGAGGAAGCGTGGTTGGTTGCCGCAGCTGCAGTAGAAAGCTAATCGCTTACCGCAACAACTAATTTCGCTAAATTTCGCGCCGTTTAGCCATTTAGAGAAAATATTTGGCAACTATGCGTTGTTTTACAATGGCACAAGCCATGCATGGGAATTGCTTTGATTTAGGCGACGCGAAATGAACTTTTTAGAGATTAATGGTGCTCAAGGTGAAGGTGGCGGGCAAATTCTGCGCTCATCTTTAAGCCTTTCGATGCTCAGCGGACGGCCGATAATTATCCAAAATATTCGCGCTGGGCGAAGTAAACCCGGACTGATGCGCCAACATTTGGTGTGCGTGCAAGCAGCGCGTGCTATTTCGGGAGCTGTAGTTACCGGTGCCGAGCTAGGCAGTACTGAACTTAGCTTCATTCCGGGTGAAATCACCGGCGGCGAATACAGCTTTGCGATTGGATCGGCCGGGTCAACAATGTTGGTCTTACAAACGATTCTGCCCGCGATGCTGCAAATGTCCGGTGCATGCCGGGTTAGCTTAACGGGCGGCACGCACAATCCTTTGGCACCTTCGGCAGATTTCTTCAAAGCCTGCTTCTTGCCGCAATTGCACGCAATTGGTGCCAATGTGCGCTTCGAAATCGACGTACTAGGACTATATCCAGCGGGCGGCGGCGGCGTGACACTGGCAACTGATCCGCTGATTGCTGGAACCCAGCTGGCGCCGCTATCACTGATGCAGCGCACCGGTGGTGCGCGGTTCAGCGCCCATGCGATCGTTGCGGGCGTACCAGATCACGTCGCTGAGCGCGAATTGGCTTGGCTGCGTGAGAACTATTCTGCTGGCAAAGCTAAGCACGCTTTGCCGATAGCATCGCTACGCAGTACGCACGCAAACCATACCGGCCCAGGCAACGTTTTATGCGCAGGCATTAGCTTCGACAACGTATGCGAGCTAGTAACAGAATTTGGCACGCGTGGAACCAGCGCGGAAGACGTTGCGAAGGCCGCACGCGACGGCTTAGCGCGCTATTTGCGCTCGGGTGCTGTCGTTGGTGAGCACTTAGCTGATCAACTTTTGTTGCCAATGCTGATCGCGGGTGGCGGTGAATTTATTTGCGCAGAGCCCAGTCTACATTTGCGCACCAATGCCAATGTTATAGAGGCTTTTGGCGTAGCAAAGATCAATATTGAGCGCATTGAAAATCCTCAAGCGACTGCGCCTGTGCTTTGGCGGGTAGCCGTTCATGTCTAGACTTCACGGCTTGTTGAGCATCAGGGCCGAACTATAAATCCGGCCCTCTGGCCTAGGCCGGAAACAGGGTGCATTCGTGTAAAACTCATTGTCCTGCTCAGGCCACCAACCCGGAATACCTGACAACGGCAAAGTGGATAGCAATTTTGGATCGGCACTTACGGTGTTAAAAGCCAGCGCCGCAGCGACAATGGTGTCTAAGGCCGCATCTTTTTCAGCATTAGAAAGCAAAAAATAGCTTGCGTCCGCCACGATCCAAACCACTTTTGCGGCCACTAGCTTATGCGGGGCGTGCATCAACTCGAAAATTGCATGACCGAAAACCCGTGCTTCTATCGCTGGGCGAGTCGCTGAGCCAAAAGCAGGGCCAGCGCTATTTTGCCAGTGCTGCGCGGTGCGCCATGCGAAGTTATTGTCAAAAAAAAGCGATTGCCAAGCGTGTGCATCAATTAGAGCGAGCAAATCGGAGTGCGTAGCAACCACCCAGGCACCCGCTTCGTCCAAATGCGTAACGGCCTGCTGATGGCGCGAGCGCACTTTCGTTCCGTGTTGGGCGATGCCGTGCAAATGGATCGCATTAATCGCAAGTTTCACTTTTGGGAAACGCAACCACATCAGCGCCGAATAGAAATCATGCAAACTTGCTACACGGGTAGCGATCTCACCTCGATCCGCAATACGCTGCTCAAAACTCAGGCCATCGCTCAGCAATTCCTTATCTTGTTCAACAAATGTCAGCGCCTTGCTACCGCTCGGCTTCAATACCTTTAGCAGCGCCGCATTTAGCACCGCCAGTTCAGTCCAATTTGCCCCTAAAGCTAGGCGCAAGTGCGCAATCTGATCGAATGGTGCGCAGCTAAAATCGACTTCCGACATCACTGGATATAGCTCGTAGCAGGATTATTGATTGAACAATTACAGTCAAAATTCAAAGATTCTAAACTCGCGGGCATTGGCAGCTCCAAATTCTGACGTTTGAACCCAGACGCGATCGCTGGGCGCAGAAGTCTATCGCACGCGGCACGAACACTACATTAAGTGAATTATGTCTTATATCGCCACATAATGCGCGCATCCGCCACTTTCAGCGCGGTGGATTTGGGCGCAACCTTTACTGGCAGTCTGCTTTGACTGCGAACCGGAGAATTCAAATGCGTATTTCCCAACTATTAGCGTCAGCCGCCCTGGCATCTTTCACATGTCTAAGCCTCGCACAAAATGACATGGACACCGTGATTGATGACGGCCCAAGCTGGACCGCCGGTGGACACTACACTGCGGAATTAGATATAAGTGCAAACACATTAACGTTGCTTCCGCTTAACGGGGCCGATCAAGTAATTGGTTTAGCAACCTCCAGCACACCGATTGATTTAAGTCCTGGCATCTACATAATTGATGAAAGTGCGGCAGGGTTCAATCTGATCAGCACCCACCCGGAGGGCGTTGCCTCTGATGCCTTCGAGAGCCGGCAAATTATTGCTGGCAGCGAGACTAATTCATCGGCTTTAAGCCTTAGCGCGCAAGCGTATGCGGTACTGAGCGATGCTGATGCAGGTGCAATTTATATTCATTAGAAGTTGAAACATTTTATTGGACTGGAACAACTGCGGCGGAATTTGCGGCGGCAGCGCTGCGCCGCTGCAGAATCCGTCGAATTTTGAAACGTTTTCTTTTTGACCTTAACCCCATTTGCCAATTACGTCCGTTTTTAGACTTTGAAGCCGCCCAATCGGGTGGCCTGATCAAAGGAAAATAAATGAACGTCAAAACTCCTAGCGCCGTTAAAACTTTTTGCGCAGCGCTTGCGCTGATCGCAACCAGCGCCGCACAAGCCGGAACAGTCCTAGATATCGAGGTTCTTGCCCGTCCTGGCTATGGCTCGGCGCTTCTACCGAGCTATTGGTTCCAGGGTCAGAACTATGTTGAAGGGCGTCAAAACCAAGAATTTCGCGTACGTCTGCGAAATAAGAGCGCACAACGCGTTCTAGCAGTGCTGAGCGTTGATGGCGTGAACGCTATTTCAGGTGAAACGGCGGGTTTGAACCAAGCCGGATACGTGCTTGCACCGTATCAAACCCTTGACGTCGATGGCTGGCGCAAATCAAATGCTAAAACTGCAGCGTTTTATTTCACCCATATTTCAGACGCCTATGCTGCACGTACCGGTCGACCGGATAACGTAGGCGTGATTGGCGCAGCCGTATTTCGGGAGATGCGCTATCAATATGGATATCCACAAGACCAGGAATATGATGAATATTCACGCAGCGATGGCGAATCGCGTCAAAAATCAACTGGAGCAGCGCCTGCACCGGGGCGCGCGCCTGCTGCGGGTGAACTTGCACGTTCCGAAAGCAAATCATACGGTCAGGCGGATTCCGCCGGCGCACCGATGGGAACTGGACACGGTAGGCAAGAGTATCGACCAAGCGTCAATGTTGCATTTGAACGCGAAGCCAGTGTCTTTGAACTGCTCAACGTACGCTACGACAGCCGCGCCAACTTAATTGCCCAGGGCGTGATTCCGCAGCGCGGATACTATCAACCAACGGTGCCGCAAGCGTTCCCACAGGGCGGCTTTGTACCGGATCCAGGCTACGCAATGCCATACCGTGGTGGGCGTAGATATTAATCAAGTACGTTTTCAGGGATAAAAAACGCCGGGTTACCGGCGTTTTTTATCTTGGGTTGACGAATATCGCTTACGCGATTCGCTGCAATAGTTCCTTCGCTTCATTGCGCTGCATGTCAGAACCCTCGCCTAGCACTTCTTCTAACATGCTGCGCGCACCGTCTGGGTCGCCCATATCCAGATAAGCGCGTGCCAAATCTAATTTTGTGCCCACTGCGTCATCACCAATCATGAAATCATCTGAGCCCATATCAGCCGAATTATCAAGAGGTGCGGGGATTACATCGCCTAGAGAAATATCACCGACGTTGAATGCAGGTGCCGCAGCCGATGCAACATCAACCTCAGGAGCTTTTACCGGCGCGTCGAAGCTGAAATCAAAGTTGAAATCATCTTTTGGCGATTCAACTTGCGCGGTCGCAGACTGGGCCGAAAAATCTGACCTGATTGGATCAATCACTTTTGTGGGGCTGTCTAGATCCAGATCGAAACTAAAATCTGCAGGCGCCTCAGAAACAAACGGTTTCGCAACAATCGTGGCACCTAAGTCCGCATTCGGTGTGCTGCTGTCTTCAAATGCGCCCAAGTCAAGCGAACCTAAAGGTTCATCGTGGAAAGCGGGCGTGCTATCAAACTCGGATACATTGTTGTAAGCGGGCGTCGAATCAAAAGCTGGAGCTGCATCATAAGCCTGCGCGCCGTTATAAGCGTGGGACGATGGCAAGTCTAGCGAACCTGAATTTACCGGAAAAAGGGTGCTGCCAGGAACCAGCTGCAGCCCCATGGTTCGGGCTTCTTGCCACTGCGGTGCCTCTTGATCGAGGACAAAACCAAACATAGTCGATGCTGCCTCCTCAAAGTTTGCAACATCTTGGCGGCTGTAATAGAGGCGTAGTAAATCCAAATGCGCCCACAAATCTTGTGGGTCAGACGCTATCGCGGCGCGGATACGCGCTTCATCTTCGTCATGCAAAGCGAAATCCGTCGACGTGGCTGCTGCCATGCTTGGAATGCCGAAGTTAACGTCAGCATCGCCAAACGCAGGCGCTGCTTGCTTGATCTGCGCTGGCTTTTTCTTCCGGCCTAACAACAAAGCCAAACCACCCAATACTCCGGCACCCGCGACACCCCAGGTAATCGGATTCATGTACCAAGGCTTGTCGGCTATAACCGGCTCGATCGCAGCTTCAGACACCGGCTCAGACGCTGGTTCTGTAGCTGGCACTGAGCTAGTATCTTCTGTTGCGGCGACCGGGGTTGGATCTATAGGTGTCACCGTAGTGCCATCTGCAGGGGCAGCATTTGGATCTGAATTAACTTCGCCAGAAGCCATATCTGGGGATGTTGTCGAAGTTGTATCAGTCGGCGTATCACC
>JBBQBR010000176.1:0-5951 GCA_038317875.1 Lysobacterales bacterium | reverse complement strand
GCATTGACGTTGTACTTTGCCGCGCGCCATTTCAGCAAATTCGGATCATTCGCGTCTGCGCAATTATTCGGCGTGAAAATTGGCGCGGATTCAGAGTCAAATTTTTGCGCGAGCTGAATGCAAATAGGCTGCAGCACGCCCTGCGCGCCGCCTGGGGTGATCGGCGGGTAACCTTTGGGCGGAGTTGAGTTCCAGTAGAAAAGCGCAATGGGTGCGGTGATGTAGCGCTGTTCGTTGTGAAAAATATCGCTGGTGGCACTTTCGAACTGGGCAAAATCCACCACGTATAAAAGATGATCGGCGACTGCCTGCTCTAAACTGACGCTTTGATCACTGAGCACGCCGCGCAAAATCGCGTCGGTGATCGGCATTTTCGCTTGCAAATCGCTCAAGGCCACGGCCTTGCTATTGGGCTCCGCCGTCAAAACCACGCCGCGCAAATTGGTGGTGTTGAACCCGGCGATCTGCAAATGGCCGAAATACCAGTCCTGTTCACAGGGCTTATCGTCCACCGGCATCCAAGCTTGACGCGGGATCGTTAGCGCCATTGGCTGTGGATAGCTCGCAAACGGTAGCTCATAATCGCTGATGGATTTCGGCAACAAATAATTGCGGCCCGGTTCGCAATCCAACATGTCGAACAAGCTCGATTTGAGGAACGCGGTCGGCCCGGTTCTGATGAATTCGTCGAATACTTCGTCCAAGCCTTTGACCATGCGCTCAAAATCTTTCGGCAAATTGAGCATGGATTGCAAAGCCTTAGGTACCGCCGCAAGGCTGGCTAAAAAAGCCTGCCACTGCTCCAGATCGCGTTTTGGGTGCAGCAGGCTAAAATCCTTGACCAAGGTTTCAAAGGCCTGCTCCACCGCCTCGAAAACGCCGTTCGGTAAGTCGCTTTCGATTTCGCGCTTCAGTAGGCCAAGCACGACCGTCTTGAAGTTATCAGCCAGGGGCAAAAATACCGCCAGCACTTTCGCTTCGAAGTCCACGCTAAATTTTTCGCCCTTGGGCAAACCCGCCGCCATCGGCACGCCTTCCAAATATGAGCGCATGTAGTTGTATTCGGTGCGTGCCAGGGATAGATCAAACTGCCGCTGTTGATTTTGTGCGGGCGTGCCCTTTTGCGGCAGGCTAGGAAGAATTGCGGTCGGTGAACGCGTCAGCATGAAGTGTCCTGTTAAAGTGTGGGGAAATTCTGCATCTATTGAGCAAAAGATTGAATCGTGCTGCGCCAGCGTGGCGCGCAGAGGCACTTTTGAGTATAGCCAGTAACGGTGATCACTTTGCAATCGAAACCGCAATTGCTGCCGGTACCCTAGCCTAGCCAACACCAATTTTTTGTTGGGCACAGCAAGATTTTTTCGCGCAATTTTAAATATTTCGCTTTTGCCGCAATCCGACGTTCTAGCTATTACCAACGGGTTTCGAAGCGATAGGCGCTGTGGCTAGACGGATTCAACAATGACCGAAAATACTGATATCGAACTTGGCCAACTTCCGCGAATCACCTGCGATGAGCCGGGCCAGCGGCTGGCGCTTGAAGGCACGGTCAACGCGCTACCGCGCTGGGCAGTCGCGGTGCCTGGACTGACCGTGCTGATCTTCAATCTGCTCACGATACACCCGCCATACTCGGCCATTGCAATCGCCTCGCAGCTGCTGATCTGGGCCGGTATGGGGCTGCTACTTGTGTTGTTAACCTGGCGGCCGCTTGCGCTCAGCGCGGACGCGAACGCACTGGTGTTTGTGCATCGCAACCTAATGACTGGCGCGCAGCGGCGCTGCAGAATTCCCGCGCCAGATCTGCTCAGCTTCAAGTTACGTGCGATGCTGCCAGCGCCACCGGTGCTGCGCAAGGAAGTGCTTAATGTGCAGCTCAGTGTAAGGTTCCGAAAAGGTGCAAAAGTCCGAACCCGGCGTTTCGATTTTTGCTTTGAGCAACTGGACAAACGCGCGGAGGTGGCGGATTTAGCTTACCGTTTAGGCGCTGCCGCTGGCCTTGGCTACCAACGTGTGCTGCAGAGCGACCCGCAGCGGATCGAGATCGAACTGGGGCACGTGGCAGCGGCCGGCTTCACTCGGGCACCAAGCATTGAATTGCCAGCGGACTACGCACACAACCAGGTCGCAGTCGCAGCACTTGCGGCGGCAAAACAGGACATCGTTCCGCCGTTCGACCCAGCGCGCTTCTCCGGCCCGTTTTCGGTTAACAAGTGGACGCCGGGCCGCTTGGTGCGCTTTAAGCATACGTTTGGCCTCAGAATTTTAGTCACGATGCTGATCGGTGCGGCAGGATGGCTGATGGCCGCGGCCGCTGTGGTCACCTCTGCCTTAATCATAGCGCAGAGCACTTTGGCCGGGTTGCTCGTGCTGGTCTTAGGCGGCGGTGTCGGCGTCAGCTTTGGCTGGATGGCCTGGCAGGATCTGCGCGCCGCGCAACCGCGCCGATTGGTCATTGATTGGACTGCCGGTACGCTGGTCAGCCGCGGCTGGTGGTCCAGGCGCCTCGTTGCGCTCGACGGAATTAGCGCTATCGAGCTTCGCTGCGTGCATGTGCGCTATAATAGTCGGAGCAATGGCGGCGGCTATATTGGCTATCGTTGCCAGCTGTATAGCCTGATGCGCGGCGCCGAGCCGATGCTGCTGATAAACACCAAAGAGTTCCGTGACGACCCGACAGCGCCCTATGATCAAGCACTGCCGCTAGCCACCGAGCTTGCCGCAGCGCTGGGGGTGCCGCGCCGCATCATCAGCTTTCAACGTAGCGGCCATGCAAGCATGAGATTGGCAGTGAAATAGCTAAAACGGCCGCGTGTTGCAGCAGTTAGGCAAAAATCAACAGCTAGATAGCTCAACCGACCCGGCTCAAAACACTTTCGCAGAGGAGCATCGTTCAACCGGCAATTTTGGTGCCTATAGGCTATTGAGGCTGCTGGGCGCTGGCGGAATGGGGGAAGTATGGTTAGCACAGCGCACCGATGGCCTGGTTGAGCACCAGGTTGCGATTAAGCGCGTGCATGGACAAACCACACGCCTGACGGATCGTTTGCTAAGCGAACGAAAATTGCTGGCGCGCCTTTCGCACCCCGGCATCGCGCGTTTTATGGATGCCGGTGTGGACGCCGCGAACGCGCCATGGCTGGCGATGGAATATGTCGACGGCGTGACCATCACGCAATGGGTTAGCGAGCAAAACCTCAGCCTAATCGCGCGCCTTGAGCTGTTTCGCAAAGTCTGCGCCGCCGTCGAGCACGCGCATCGCCACCTGATCGTGCACCGCGATATCAAGCCAAATAATGTACTGGTGGATCGCGATGGGCAACCGAAACTACTCGACTTTGGCATCGCCAAGCTGCTCGATGGTGGCAGCGGTGAATTCACCGTCAACGCGATGACGCCAGCCTATGCGGCGCCCGAACAGCTGCGTGCGGAAGAAGTTTCGACAGCGACCGACGTCTACGCGCTGGGCTTGCTACTGTTTCGCTTATTGGCGGGCGCTTTGCCAAACACGCGCAGCATCGAAAACATTCCAGGGATTCTGCAACGCTTGCATCTTGAGGAAAGCGAGCGAGCAAGCGCGCGCTTACAGGAAATTCTTACGCAGCGCAGCTCGGACATAGGTGCCGACATAGTCGTCAGCACAGGCGCTGCGGAAAAGCGCCGAAATGAAACGAAATTAGCCAAAAATGCGGGTCTGGCAGCTAGACGTACACCAGCAGGCGTGCCTTACCCTTTCACCGCATTAAAAGGTGATCTAGATGCCATCGTCGCGCAGGCATTGCGCTTTGCGCCAGAGGATCGCTATGGCTCGGTAGCGGAATTTTCATCCGACATAGGACGCTATTTAAACGCGCAGCCGGTACGCGCGCGCCCAGCCAGCCTCTGGTATCAACTAAGCCGTTTCACCAAGCGAAATCGCCTTGCGCTTGCCTTTTCGGGCGTGGCATTTTTAGCATTAACTAGCGCCGCAGGTGTGTCAATCTATCAGGCCGAAATTGCCGCGACATCGGCGAGGCGGGCGGAACTAGAGGCGTCCAGCAGCGGGCGCGTCAGTGATTTTGCGCTAGCGATGTTTCGCGAGCTTAGTGCAACCAGCCGCACCGGCGCCACGCCGAAAACGCCGCCACAAATTCTGCAAAATGCGATCAACGACGCGCGCGCCCAGTTAGCAAAAGACCCTGCCGCGTTAGCGAAGGTTTTGAATGCCCTTGGCGAGCTGCAAATTGAGCTGGACAGCCCATCCGCCGCTGAATCTGCTGTGTTCGAGGCCTTGGCGTTAAATCGTCAAACTCATGGCGAGCAAAATCTTGAAACCGCAAAGGCGATGGTCAGTTACGCCATCATTCGTCAAAAGCTCGGGGATACTCAGCAGGCCGAACTGATGCTCAACCAAGCGCTGGCTATTTTCGCGCCGTTAACAGAGGAGCAGCGCCCTTGGGTAATGGCACAGTCGCTGTTGGCGAATATTTGCCGCATCACAGGGCGCAGCGTCGCCGCACTGCAGCATCTGGATGCGGCGCGCGCAATCGCGAAAACCGCATATGGCGCAGATCACCCGAATGCTATTAGCCTAGAAACCAATCGGGGCATTCTGCTTAAGGCGCTGGATCGATTGCCTGAGGCGCACGCGGCATTTGAGCTGGCAATCAGCGCTTATCAACGCACCCAAGGTGCCAGTTTTCCGCGCTTGGTGTGGCCAATGATGAACTTAGGCAGCGTGCAAGAGCGACAAGGGCAGTACACACAGGCGTTAAGCACAATGCGCGCCGCCGTGACTCTGGGCAAACGCGTGTTGGATGCAAACAATTTGGTCAGCTTTTCGGTCAACTATGCAAACTCATTGCGCAGTGTCGGTGCGCTTTCCGAGGCGGCTGACGTAATTGACAGCATTGCCATCCCCGATATTCATGAGCGGCCGGATTTGCTCAGCAACTACTACTTAGCGCGGGCCATGTTGGCGCACGATCAACGGCAATTGCAAAAGGCCGAAGTTGAATTCAATCTAGCAACTGCCTGGGCTGAAAAAATAGCAGGCTGAAAAAATTAACGGTGCCAAAGACGCGGGTGCAATCACGCTGGAATGCCAGCGCGCTGCACTATTTATGGACTTAGTGCGCTGGCAAGCGGCGCAATCGAGCCTGGAAAGTGCGACAAAAATCCTAGCGACGTTGCCCGAGTCGTCGGTCTACACGCGCACCGCTGTAAAGCAAATTCGCGTGCGCTGGTTGATGCATAGCGGGCAAATACCGGCGGCTTTGGTGTTGCTCCAGAACGCCATTGACGAGCTGACCGCAATCAGTGGCGATAAAACCTTGGAAGTGCTGCAGTTGCAGGCCTTGATGGTGCAGCTATTGCGCACCAGTGAACCTGCAAATCTAGCGCGCGCACAACAATTGGCAAACGCAATTCGCGACACGCTGGATGCGCTTGCTATTCATCCGGCATGGGCAGTCTATTTGGCAGTCGCGGCCAGCCCCTAAAAGATATTCGTATGCGTTCAAAACCGAAGGTCAAAATCTAAACCAAACTGCCTGCCTGGGCCGCGATTGTCCTGCACTAGACCTAAGAAATTAATCAGATCGAAGCGCAAATTGCTATAGCTGCGATCGGTCAAGTTCTTGCCCCAAATTGCGGTGCTCCAATTGCCCTGCTCATAGGCAACGCGACCGTTCCACAGGCTGTAACCCGCCTGTTTGGTGTAGGGATTCTGATTTTGGTCAAAATAGAATTCAGACTGATAGTTGCCATTTAATTGAAAAAGCAATTCGCCCGCAGCTACCGGCAGCTGATAGTCGAGAAAGCCATTGATGTTCCAGCGCGAGGTGAACGGCAAACGATTGCCGCGCACAATGCCGCCGGCAACCGCGAATTCTTTCAGCTCGGCTTTTGGTAGATAGCCAATGCCGAGCCGCGTTTGCAACGCGTCGAGCGGTTGCCAAGTGAACTCCAAT
>JBBQBR010000175.1:0-5961 GCA_038317875.1 Lysobacterales bacterium | reverse complement strand
ATTGCCATGCCATATATCTGGTTAGTGATGCCTAGATTGTTGCCGGATAACTCGCGCGAGGCTGGGCATGCGCCCCGGCAGTTTTTTGCCAAATTGAGGATCGGTTTAGATTCTGTGTTGGTTGGTAAGACCTCACAAGAGGCAAAGGCGCTATTGCCTAAAGGAATCCAGTTTATCGGCAACGCCGAAGGCCCGACGCAAGCAAATACCCATATTGGCGTTTCCGGCTCGCATGCGGCATTGGAAGAAGTCATGCGGCTATTTTCTGCGTTCGCAGCCCCTCGCTGGCTGGTTGAGCGCATTAGTGCAGACGCAAATAAAGCGGGCGAAGACATTCGATATGTTGAAATGGCGGTCGCGATTGACTCCCGCTTGATTGGCCAAACTCTGCAGACCGCAGGGTTGCAGCATGTGGCGGCGATTGGTGTTGATCATGCACGTCGATGGCATAATGGCGTGCGACCGCAGTCAGCTGAAGCGCCAATAGCCGAGGGCGACGTGCTGCTTATTATGGGGACTGATGAGAATCTGCAGGCGTTCGCACACGAAGCGGGCTTAATGATGTTGGAAGGCGGCAAAGTATTGCCTAGGTCTTCTAAAGCAATGCTGGCATTGACGATCATGGGCGGTGCGGTTGCGATTGCAAGTTTTGGATTGGTTCCCATCGCTATTTCCGCACTTGGCGGTGCGGTGCTGATGTTTGTTACCGGCTGTGTGAAATTTGATCGCGTGGGGCGTGCGCTATCTGCCAAAGTGATCGTGCTTGTGGCCGCCAGTATTGCAATTGGAAAGCTTATCTTGGTCAGTGGAGCGGCAGATTGGTTGGGGCAATTGCTGGCAAGCGCGCTGCAGTATCTTCCGGCCGGGGGCGTGTTGGCGGCGATCATGTTATTCGTTACGATCCTTACTAATTTTGCTTCCAACGCGACTGCGGCCGCAGTCGGAACGCCCATTGCGTTTAGTCTTGCTACCAAACTGGGTATTCCGGTCGAACCCATGGTGCTAGCCGTTTTGTTCGGCTGTAACCTTTGCTATGCAACACCGGTTGCGTATCAAACGAATATGCTGATCATGGCCGAGGGTGAATACCAATTTAAGGACTATTTGCGCACGGGGGTGCCTTTGGTTGTGCTAATGATTGTGACGCTGTCAACGCTGCTGGTGTGGAGTTTCGGTTTGTAGTTTACTGTGCCAACGCGAAATCCATACTCGATATTTATGATGAAAATGCGAAAAGAATTGAACCGAAGTTTGTTGGAGTCCTGATGGCAGAATCTAAAAACATCAACGCCAGAAATGCGACAAACCCTGGTCCGCTAAAGTGCGAACCCGACTCGTTGGCGCGCATTCGCGTGGTGTTGGTTGGAACGCTTTATGCGCGAAATATCGGTGCGTCGGCACGGGCGATGAAGGTAATGGGGCTGAGCCGATTGTATTTGGTAAATCCGGAAACCTTTCCAGATAAGCAAGCCAATGATTTGGCGGCCGGTGCGCTGGATGTTTTGGCGAATGCCGTGGTTGTCTCGAGCCTGCAGGCCGCACTTGAAGGCTGTGCGGTGGTTTACGGTGCTAGCGCGCGGCGGCGCTTAATTCCGGTGCCAGAATTTACCCCGCGCCAGTGCGCCGAGCACGCCATTTCGACCTTGGCGGCCACGGACGTATCGAGCAAGACGAATGATGCAGCTGAGATCGCGCTCATCTTCGGCCCAGAACCCGCGGGCTTGGATAATGCAGCACTCGATTGCTGTCAGTTTCTAGTGCAGGTGCCCGCAAACCCGGAATACCCATCGCTTAATTTGGCCGCTGCGGTGCAAATTTTGTGCTACGAATTACGCTTAGCTGCGCTGGCGGGGCCGGTCTATCAGCCTCGCCATGTGCCCGCGCCAGTTGAGGCCTTTGATGCGTTTTTTACGCATTTATTGAGCACCGCCGAACAGGCAAATTATTTTGGTAACAAAAATGCGGCGATCACTAGCACCCAGTTACGGCGAATTTTTCAGCGTTTGCAGGGAACCAGTGCTGAGTTGAAAATGTTGCGTGGGCTCTTGAGTCAACTGCAGCATGGGATGCGACACGGTGCGCATGCAACGCCTGATACATAATAAATTTTACGACGTCAGTCAAAAGCGGCTCAGTACCGCCCACAATCAAAGAAATCCCAACCATGACCGAAATCACCACCGAACTAAAAGCCGCCGTATTTGACCGATTAGTCGCTCACTTAGCTTCCCGTACCGACGTGCAAAATTTGGATTTAATGAATTTAGCGGGCTTTTGCCGCAATTGCCTTTCTAATTGGTTGTTCGAGGCGGCAGCTGCTTCGGGCGAGGCGCTCGACAAAAATGTGGCGCGCGCGGAAATTTATGGCATGCCGTATGAAGCCTGGAAAGCGCTGTATCAGCGCGAAGCAAGTCCTGAACAGCTGGCAAAATTCAACCCGCCTGCACGTCAGGATTAGGACGTGCAGGCCTCCTCCGTTGTAGAATCGGGCCATCTAATGGACGTTAAAAGAGTGAGCAGGTATGAATATTATTGAGCTGCTGAACCCACTGCGCCAGCGCGCTGGCAAGAAACTAACCACTGGTTTGGACGATGCAACGCTATTGCGCTTTGCTGCAAACCACCCGGAATTAGAACTGGCTGCACAAGAAGCGGTTGCGGCATTTCGCAAGTTCTCGGTCGAATTCCCAGAATTGCTTGACGCTGACGAAGCGGCGCAAATGGCGGCGCTGCAGGCTGGTTTCGTCAATTTTTATGCGGCTGACAATGTTAATCCCTACATTGCTATCGCGGCTCGAGGCTCCTGGATTATTACGCTCAAGGGTGCGGTCGTAAACGATTGCGGCGGCTACGGCATGATCGGCTTAGGCCACGCACCACAAGAAGTGTTGGACGTGATGGCGGAGCCTTCCGTGATGGCGAACGTGATGACCGCTTCTGCCAGCCATCTGCGCCTTGAGCGCGCATTGCGTGCTGAAATTGGTGCGGCCCGCGGCGGTTGCCCGTACAGCCGATTTATCTGCATGAATTCAGGTTCTGAATCAGTCACGGTTGCCGGGCGCATTTGCGACATCAACACTAAATTGATGACCGATACCGGTGGACGCCACGCTGGCAAAAAAGTTAAACGCATTGCGGTTAAAGGCGCTTTCCATGGCCGCACCGAACTGCCAGCGCTGTATTCCGATTCATCAAGTAAAGCTTACGCGCAGCATCTGGCGAGCCATAAACACCACGAAAAGCAGCTGATTACGATTACCCCGTACAGCGTAGCCGAGTTGGAAGCGGCGTTTGCGCTGTGCGACCAAAACGATTGGTATATCGAAGCGGTATTCCTAGAACCAGTGATGGGCGAAGGCAATCCTGGCCGTGCGTTGACGCGTGAATTTTATGATGCGGCGCGCCGTTTGACGAGCGAACATGGCACGCTGCTGTTGGTGGATTCGATTCAAGCGGGTCTGCGCGCGCATGGCTGTTTGTCAGTGCTTGACTATCCAGGTTTTGAATCAGCAATTCCACCAGACTTTGAAACCTATTCGAAAGCGCTGAACGCCGGTCAGTATCCGTTGAGCGTGTTGGCGATGGGTCAGCGCGCTGCGAATTTGTATCGCACCGGCGTGTATGGCAACACCATGACCACCAACCCGCGTGCACTCGAAGTAGCCTGCACGGTCATGAAGTTGATCACTCCTGCGGTCAAGCAAAATATCGTCGAACGCGGTGCTGAATTTTTAGAGAAGTTTGGCGCGCTAAAGGCGGAGCTGGGCGGCATGATTACCTCAGTCCAAGGCACCGGGCTTTTATTCTCATGCGAGCTATCGGATAGCTATAAATGCTATGGCTCAGGCAGCACCGAAGAATTTATGCGTATGCACGGCGTCGGCGTCATCCACGGCGGTACCAATAGCTTGCGTTTCACACCGCACTTTCGCGTGACGAGCGCGGAAGTTGATTTGATCGTGGCAAATTTAAAACATGCGCTGATCAATGGCCCGCATAAAGCGGTCAATACGCAAGACGCGATTGCAGCGACCAAGCAGGCGGCCTAACCGCGCGTAGCCTTCACTTATGGCTGAGCATCCGGACTACTTACGCGCGATTTTGAATGCGGCGATTTACGATCTAGCGATTGAAACGCCGCTTGAATTTGCGCCCAAAGCCAGTGCGCACCTCGGTGCGCGTATTTTGTTTAAGCGCGAAGATCATCAGGCGGTATTTTCTTTTAAGTTGCGCGGTGCTTATAACAAGCTGCTCAAACTAAGCAGCGAAGAACGCGCACGCGGGGTTTTAGCGGTTTCGGCTGGCAATCACGCGCAGGGCGTGGCCTTAGCGGCCAAGCACTTAGGCATTAAAGCGCTGATAGTGATGCCGATTACAACGCCGAGCATCAAAGTCGATGCCGTTGCGGCACATGGTGCAACAGTAGAGCTATTTGGCGATAGTTTTGATGAAGCAGCGAAACACGGGCGCCAATTGAGCGATCAGCTGGGCATGACCTGGGTGCATCCCTACGATGATTTTGACGTGATCGCAGGGCAAGGCACGATCGGCATGGAATTATTGCGGCAAGCCAATGATATTGGCGCCATTTTTGTGCCGGTGGGCGGTGGTGGCTTGATTGCAGGCATTGCCGCTTGGATTAAGACCTTGCGTCCAGCGATCAAAATTATCGCGGTGGAGCCGGATGACGCGGCCAGCCTATCGGCAGCACTGATCGCCGGTCAGCCGGTTGATTTAGCGCACGTGGGCCTGTTTGTTGACGGCGTGGCGGTTAAACGTGTCGGCGTCGATCCTTTTCGAATCGCACAGACCTCCGTTGATGCCTGTATCCAAGTCAGTAGCGATGAAGTGTGCGCAGGCATCCGCGATATTTATGACGAAACGCGCACCGTGGTTGAACCTGCCGGTGCCCTGGCATTAGCGGGCATCAAGAAGTTTTTGGCGAGCGGCAGTAAAGTTGATGGCGCGCTGGTGGCGATCATCTGCGGCGCAAATATGAACTTTGATCGTTTGCGGCACGTGGCGGAACGTGCCCAAATCGGCGAACAGCACGAGGCGGTTTTCGGCGTGCAAATTCCGGAAAAAGCTGGAAGCTTTCTAAGCTTTTGCCAAGCCTTGGGCAAGCGTGCAATTACTGAATTTAACTATCGCATGGGTGCTGGGCCAAACGCGGATGTGTTTGTCGGTATTGCGCTGCGTCGTGGCGCCGCAGAACGCGCCGAAATTGCCGATCTGCTCAATCAGGAGGGGTATCACGCACAGGATTTTAGCGACAATGAAGTGGCGAAATTACACGTGCGCCACTTAGTCGGCGGGCGTGCCAGCGATGCCGAGCCCGAACACTTGTATCGTTTCGAGTTTCCCGAGCGGCCGGGCGCTTTGATGGATTTTTTGACCGCACTTTCCGGGCGCTGGAATATCTCTTTGTTTCACTATCGCAATCATGGCGCCGCTTACGGGCGTGTGCTGGTGGGCTTGAACGTCAGTGATGCGGCTTTACCCGAGCTGCACGCCAAGCTCGATCAAATCGGCTTTGCGCGCGTCGAAGAAACCCAAAACCCAGCGTTGAAGCAGTTTCTCGGTGCGACGCCCTAGATATGGCTACCGCTGCGGACGGCACGTTGATCGCTGGTAACACGCGCTATGGACTGGCGCGAATTTTGAGCAAGCGCGGTATTTGTTCGCGTAGTGAAGCGGCAACGCATATCCGCGCTGGGCGCGTAAAAGTCGCTGGAATACGCGTGACCGACCCCGAGTCGCCCACCGCCCTTGATGCAAAAATTGAGTTTGACGATGCCGAGACCGGCACCGCAGCACCGATTTATTTGATGCTAAATAAGCCTCGCGGTTTGGTCGTTACTGCAAAAGACGAAAAGGGCAGGGCAACGATTTTTGACTGCTTTGATGTGCTGCCCGCGCGTCATATTGCGCCGGTTGGACGGCTTGATCAGGCCAGCGAAG
>JBBQBR010000174.1:0-6026 GCA_038317875.1 Lysobacterales bacterium | reverse complement strand
GTCAGCACGAAGGTGGCGACAACCGGCATTCCCAGCGTAAGGAAATTACCGAACCGGCGCTACACGCAGTGCGCTCGGGTGCGATTAAGTTTGTGCCGGAAAACTGGGCGAATACCTACACGCAGTGGCTGGACAATATCCAAGACTGGTGCATTAGCCGCCAGCTCTGGTGGGGGCATCGCATCCCGGCGTTTTATGACGAGGCGGGCAATATTTTCGTCGGTGAAAACGAGGCCGATGCGATCCAGGCCAGCGACACCAAACCAGTTGGCGCGCTGCGTCAAGACGACGACGTTTTGGATACTTGGTTTAGTTCGGCACTGTGGCCATTTTCCACACTCGGCTGGCCAGGCGAGTCCAAACCGGGCGAAACGCCAGATCGCGCCGCCGAATGGCAGGCGTTTCAGCGTTTTGTGCCGTCCAGCGTGCTGGTGACGGGCTTCGACATTATTTTCTTCTGGGTCGCGCGCATGGTGATGGCGACGCAGTATTTCGTCGGGCGCAAACCGGATGGCAGCTTTGAGCCCGCTTTCGCCACGCCAGAATCGCGGGTGCCATTCAAAACCGTCTATATCAATGCCATCGTGCAGGACGCCGAAGGCAAAAAGATGAGCAAGAGCAAAGGCAATACGCTCGACCCGTTGGATTTGATTGACGGCATCAGCTTTGAGGATTTGCTAGAAAAATCCACTACCAGCCTGCTAATTCCGGAAGTGAAGGCGCAAGTGGCCAAGCGCGTCAAACGCGATTACCCGAATGGCATTACCGCAGTTGGCACCGATGCGCTGCGCTTCACCTTTGCCGCCCTTGCCACGCACGGGCGCACGATCAACTTTGATCTGAAGCGCTGTGAAGGCTACAAAGCCTTTTGCAATAAGCTTTGGAACGCCGCACGCTTTGTGCTGATGCACTGCGAAGAAGTCTCGCCGGCAGGCGACACGGAAAAACAAGTCAGTTTTCCCGCAAACGAAGCGTGGACGCCAACTAGTACCGCAGAAAAATGGATCGCTTCAGAGTTTGCGAAAACCATCGCGCAGTTTGAGCAGCACCTAGCTGATTACCGCTTTGATTTGGCGGCGCAGGCGTTTTACGACTTCACCTGGAATGAGTTTTGCGACTGGTTTTTGGAGTTGGCAAAACCCGCGCTGGCGTCCGGCAACGCGGAAGAAAAGCGCAGCATGCAGCACACATTATTAGTCTTGCTAGAAGCGCAGCTGCGCCTTGCACACCCGATTATTCCGTTTATCACTGAGGAAATCTGGCTCAGCGTTGCGCCGAAGCTATCAAAAACGGGTAAAACGATTGCGCTCCAAGCCTTTCCAAAAGCCAGTGAATTCCCAATCGATCACGCTGCGGGCGCCGAGATCGTGTGGATGAAGGAGTTTTTATTGGGCGTGCGCCGAATTCGCGCCGAGATGAATTTGCCGCCCGCGAAACTACTGCCGGTGCTGTTGGTCGGCGGCGACGCCACCGACCGGGCGCGGCAAGCCGCGAACGAATCCAGCATCAATTTCATCGGGCGTATTGAATCGCAGCAGTGGTTAAGCGATGGCGCCGCTGAACCCGCTTCTGCATCGGCGGTGGTAGGCGGCTTAAAAGTGCTGATTCCGCTTGCGGGCTTAATTGATGTCGAAGCCGAACGCGCACGACTAGATCGCGAGCTGGCGAAACTGGCTATCGAGATTGAAAAATGCGAAAAAAAGCTCAGCACCGATACCTTCGTTAACGCAGCACCGGCCGCAGTGGTGGCGCAAGAGCGCCAGCGTTTTGCCGAGTTCAGCGCCAAGCGCGATGCTTTGGCTGGGCAGCGGGCGAAGCTTTAACTTTATGCGGACAAGGGCGCAAAGATAACTGATGACTAATGCGATAACGCCCGGCAGGGGTTCTTTGCTCGGGTGTATGCGCGGTCAAAAGCGATTGTGATTCAGCTGCGTGCTGTGCCCAGCAATACACTCAACACCACCAAGTTGGCGCATGCCCGGTATTTTCAAATTCAGCCTGGAATCACGCGATCGCAAGAGTATGAAGTCGGCTTGCCCAGGCAACATTCGACTTACCCTTCAAACGTATCAACCAAAATCGGGTCAGTGATCTCCGATTGCAGGCAATTACCCGCTGAAATAGCCGTTTCCACCGCGCTCAGCATGTCCAAATAAGCCGGTAGCGCGGTGCTATTGATGCCAGCGGTGCCGCGAATCATGAAGACGCCAAAGATATTGCGGCGAAAATCTACCCACGGGAAATAGCCAAATGCTCCCAAACTGTGCAGCAGCGGCGGCGCGCCTGCGGGTGCGTTGACGCTTGGCTGCAGCCAGCCACCAAAACCGTATTTTACCGGCGTATTGGCGACGTTGACGCCCGGCGGCGCATAGGCGATCGGCAGTGAGCCGACGTTATCCAGGGTCATTTCGGCCACTGCCGCCGCGCTCAAAATGCGTCTACCGTTGCCAACGCCACGGTTTGCAAGCATCTGCAACAGGCGTCCGTAGTCGCGCAGATTCGATTGCGCGGAGCCTGCGATGCCGTAGTTTAGCGTGGCACCAAAGGCCTGCCAGTTGATCGTGGTAATGCCCAGAGGTGCGGCGATTTGGCTCAGCCAGCCGCTTTGCCAATCACTATTCCCCTGCAGCTCGGCAACCCGGCCCGCAATGTGCATCGACACGCCGCCGTAAGTAAACTGCCCGCCGGGTATCCAGCCATTTTGCAGCGGATAGCTCGCGGCGATAGTGTCCACCGCCTGCGCCAAGGTGATGCTGCGATCAAACACGACCGGATCCCCGGAGTCATTCCCGTAGCCTGAGGTGTGCGAAAACATCTGGCGCACGGTCATTGTGCCTTTTAGGCCGGTAAATTGCGGCAAATAGCTCGCCAGCGGGGCGTCAAGATTTAGTTGAGCGCGGTCTGCGAGCTGCATTAAGCGCACGCCAGAAAGTAATTTGGAGGCGGAGGCAATCGGTATTCGCGTTGCGGCGTTATAGCTGCCGAAATAGCGTTCCAAATAGATGCCTGACGGGCTGCCTATCAATACTGCACCGCCCGGAAGTTGCGCGTCCGCTAGCAATTGCGTGAAGCGGGCTTCAACGGGCGCGAAGCTACAGGTTTGCGCCGCCGATCCTGAAATATGTGCTGCTAGCGCCGCAACGAATGCTGTCAATAATTTAGCCATACTATTTACCTCGATTTTTGCGCGGTTAGCACGTTCACTAGCCTAACGGTTTGCTTGCTATTTCGTTGACGGGATAAGCCGTTGACTAGTTAAGCGACACTGCACGCCGCGATTTGTTAAGGTGCGGCGATCTAGTGAAGGCGTACAGCTGATGACCGAACCGGCCAATCTCGAAGACGCGGGGGCCACAAAGCCGACGCAAACTTCCAATGCTCTATTTGAGCAAGTTTATGAGCGCTTAAAAGCGATGGCGGCCAATCAGCTGCGCGCTGCGGTGTCCGGCAATACGCTCAACACCACGATGTTGGTGCATGAGCTGTATTTGCGGATCGGCAACACACCCGATTTTAATGATGCGCGGCAGTTTTTTGCTTATGCCGCGCGCGCGATGCGCCATATTTTGATTGACCGCGCGCGGGCACGCTTGAGTGAAAAAGGCGGCGGGCATCTGCTGCGCGTGGAACTGCCAGAGTCAGAATCGGCGGCCGACGATGCCTTAGCGCTTGATAGCGCTGAGCTTGCCATTACGCTTACCAACGCGATTGAAAAGCTAGCAGTACTGGATGCGCGCGCCGCTGAAGTGGTTGAGTTGCGCTATTTCACCGGCTTAACGCTAGAACAAATTGCCGACACCATGGGCCTAACCCGTCGCACCATTGATCGCGACTGGCGCTTTGCGCGCGCATTTTTGAAAACAACTATGAGCAGCGACTAATCGCGCTCAGTTTTAATCACGCTTGGGTTTAATCGTGTCCATCTGTGCCAACCATGTGCGCGTTTTTTGCAGCTCAACAGTGATGCGTTGACCAACATCCGCACGCAATAATTTTTGACGTGCCGCCATACGTTTGGCTAATTCCAAATCGGCGTCGCCAGCCATGCATGGAGCAGCCTGATCTAGCAGATAAAGCTCAGTGGCAGGAAGCGGATTCGGATGCGCTGATATTTCAGCCCAAATTTTGCCAAATTCTGCAGCTGCATCTGGCTGCTTCGAGGCGCAGGCAATTCGCGCGTGCGCGGTATGCGCGGGCCAAGTCGCCTGACCGCCATTCGACGAAGCCGCCATTGCGGAGGCGAGCGCGCGCCGCGAAAGCGTTAGCGCTTCCGACAGATTTCCCTGGCGCTCGGCAATTTCGGCCAGCGTCGTGATAGCGCCCGCGGTACGCACATTGTTTTCGCCATTCACTGCTTCCAAGATTTCCAGCGCTTCCAATGCATGCGTTTGTGCCGCTTCATGTTGCCCAGACTTAGATTCAGCGCTAGCCAAAAAATTGAGCGTTGATGCCAGCATTGGGCTTTGCGCATCCAGAGCATTTCGTTGACGCGCCAGTACCATTTGCAATAACGCTGCGGCTTCTTGTGGCTTATTCTGCGCCGTTAAAACGCGGCCCAGGCTCTGCTGCACGACATCCGTTCCCTCATCCTCCAGACCCGTTGCAGTCTGCTGTATGGCAAGTGCGGCGCGCAGCAATTCCTCGGAGGGCGCCCACAGCTGCTCGTACCCGTAAGAAACAGCCAGGCTACTCAGTGAGTATGAATATTCGACATTTGGGTCTGGATAAGCGCGCCGCATAATTTCCGCCGCCTGTAGGTGTATTTCGCGGCCCTGTGCGTACTTGCCCTGGCGTAACAAAAGATCGCCATAGGTTGCCGCCACCACCGGGCCGCAATCGCTATTCGCGCAGGCTTCGGTTTTTGAGATGGCGTAGGCGCGCTCCATGTCTACAGCTGCGGCGTCGAGATCGCCGCCATCACGCAGAGTGATGCTGCGCTGGTTCAATGCGTCCATTAGCTCATAGCTGGTGGGGCCAAATTGCGCTTCGCATTCACGCACAGCGCTAGTCGACCTTTGCAAAGCCTCTGGCATACGCCCGCGTGTGCGCTCTAACTTGCTATAGGTCAAAATAAAAACGGCGTGACCTTTGCTCGCTATGCCGCCTGCAGGCAGCGCCGCAGCGGTGGACTTAAGCAGCTGCTCTGCATCATCTAGGTTGCCCTGAAAGCGGAAAAACTCTGCCAGCGCGCTGATCGCAAATAGCCGCTCGTCATTACTGATAGGCAGTGATTGTTCGGCGCGCTTGATCGCTTCTTGATACATGCTTTTTTCGTTTTCAGCGTCACTCAAGTCATCAAAAATTTTGCCGGACGCCACCAGCAAATTGACGGCAGCCTCTGGGTCGTCGCTTAACCCGGCTTGCGCTTTTAACGCCGCGCGTTTTACCAGAGTACTTAAACTTGGCGGTGTGCCGTCGCGCTGGACGGGTTGAACGCCGCTAAAAATGCTGCCTAAAAAAGCCGACATTTGCTCGGCCCGTTTTGCCTGTCTGGTGGCGCGCTGGCTTTCTAGCTGTACTTTGGCGCTTTGCAGGCGTGCTTGCTGTGCTTGCCAGAGCGCAGTGCCGGTTGTTGCGATCAGGCCAATCGTTAATAAGCTGACTAATGCCACGCTTGCGCGATTACGCCGAACAAATTTAGCCGCCCGATACCAGCGGCTGGGCGGATGCGCTTTCACCGGCAGTCCACTCAGCAGGCGCTCAATATCGTCGGCAAATTCACCCGCGCTGGCGTAGCGCCGTCCCGGCTCTAGTTCTAGCGCCTTGAGCACGATGTTGTCTAAATCCCCGCGCAGCAGCTTGCGGGTTTGGCTGGGCGTTGCGGGCAGCGTGCCCTCGGCGGTGTCTTCTGTAATACACAGCGATGGCGTGCGATGTTGGCCGTCGGTTACGCGTTGGCCGGTGAGCAATTCACCCAACAAAATGCCGAGCGCATAGACATCGGTGGCGGTAGTAATTTGGCCGCGCTCACGCTGTTCGGGCGCGGCATAGGCCGGGGTAAATGCTTGAAAGGCGGTATGGGTATC
>JBBQBR010000173.1:0-6049 GCA_038317875.1 Lysobacterales bacterium | reverse complement strand
CGCGACCACGAGCGCCGAATCACGCTTTAGCGGTAACGCCACCCTGGCTAAGCGCGGCGTATTCCTGGATAGCGCATGCGCGGTTTCGGAAAAAATATTTTTCGCAGGCTGTCGTTTCCGCGCCGCTTTCTCGAACTTGTTCTATGAAACCGCCATTTCGGCGATAACGGATTAAAGCAAATGTCAATCAAAGCCCTAATCACCGCTGCCTTCGGGTTTTGCGCCGGGCCGGTCGCCGCGCAGGCGGTATTTGTTCCCTATGGCCTAGACCCAGGCTTCGCTAACGCTGGCAAAATTAATTTCTCCTTCCCGGGTTCGGATTTTCGCCTGCTTGCGCACCTGCAGCGCCCCGATGGCACCTCCGTGGCGATAGCCTACTATGACAACAACGGTTGCGCGGCTGGCCGACACTGTCTTGCGGTGTATCCATTTAACGCAGCAGGTGTCATGACCGGCGCGGTGACCGTACCAACAGCAGGTCAAGCTACGTTTTCCAAGCGCACCGGCGGTATAGTTCTTGACCCGGTGCTTATCAAAGCAGCAGCAATCGATAGCCAGGGCCGTATCGTGATCGTAGGCACCGAGCAATTCGGCACCGTGTTCGACTTTAAAGTTGTGCGCCTGCTTGCGAATGGTCAACCCGACACCACCTTTGATGCCGATGGCGTACAAACCATTGACTTCAACGGCAACGAAGACTTGGCGTCCGGCGTGTCCATTGAGCCTACTTCCGACAAAATTGTCGTCGTGGGGCAAGTCCGACTTTCGGCGAGCGATACGGACTTTGGCATTGTCCGCCTGCAAGCGAATGGCGCTTTAGATGCGGCTTTTAACGGCAGCGGCAAGAGAACCGTGCCGTTTGATCTATCTTCATCCAATATCGACCGAGCCATCGCCGTAAACGCGACGAGCAACCTGATTTATATCGCAGGCACGGCAACGGACAATGGTGTTTCCCGCATTGCGATAACACGCTTGCTCAATTCTGGTGGCTACAACAACGGGTTTTGCTCGCCAAGCTGCAGCTTTCAAGGCACCTACACGGCGATCAACAGTGGCCGACGGGTGCTTTTTTACGGCACTCAAGGCACGACTAGCGATTTTGTCGAAGCTGCCAGCGTCAATCTGTCCACTAGTCCGGCGGAATGGGTTTATGCCGGCACGCGCAATAGTGGCGCACCGAACTTTGTCAGCCAAGCTTTCGTACAAAAAGTTGCCGCGAATGGTGATTATGCCAATGAAAGATTGACCGATGGCGGTTTTGCCAGTACTTCGCAATATCGCATTGGCGGCGTGCATTGGGTCAATCCCAATGATGCTAATAGCAGCATCGTCTTGACTGGCACCAGCGGCCTGGACGGTATCGCATTTTTCGCCCAAGGCATGAATAGCGCACTGGTCGCAACGCCCAATTGGGGCACAGCAGGGCCTAGCAACAGTGTGGCGCTGTACGCTGCCACGGGAGGCTTAGGTGATAGCAATGGCATGGATTTACCTGCGCAATCAAGCGTCGATTCTGTCGGCCGAATTTTGTTAGGCGGCAGCTATCTGAGCGGTAATACGAACGCGCCGCCTTATAGCATCAGCATCGCGCGCTTTAGAGGTGGGCTGATCGTGCCGCCTGCGGATGCGATTTTCAAAAATGGTTTTGAGAATTGATTCACAAAGCCCATGCATCCAAACAAAAAAGAGTTCAACTAGATGAAATATTCAGTCCTCAGTATGCTTATGGCGATTGTGTTGGCATCCCCAGCATTTGCCGACAACGGCACCGCAGTACCCGCCAGCGATGCCCCAGGGTTGAGCGACCCTGGCGATCTGAAGCGCATTGCCGGCTCGTTCCTGTTTGTGCGCGATGATGTTGCCTATGATGAAATTACCGCACTAATCGAACCGCTGTGGTGTGGAATGAGTATTGGCGGCTGCAATAAGCCCAAAGTAGTCACCGCTGCTGGCCAGCGCTCGCGGCTGATGTATATCACGCCGCCTGGTACCTCAAGTTTGGCCGCGCTGCGCAGCTATCAGCAGGATTTAACCGCGTCGGGTTATAAAACACTTTTTGAGTGCGACGGCGAAAAATCCAGCAGCAGCGAAGCAAAGCCGTGCGAGCAAATGGACTATCTCAGCAGCACAGGCAGCAGCCAGCTGGACGCGCTATTTCCGAAAACTAGCTGGACGTTTTCCGACTCATCTGCGCCCAGCTGCGCCGCTGGCGGCACGATCAGGGATGCGCGCTACAGCGTGCTGCAAAACCCAGAGGGCGCGCTGGTGGCTTTCGCCACATTTTCGCCTGATATCAACAGCATCTACTGCGATCAAGCCGCATACAAAGGCCGGGTATTCGTCGCCGTCGCACGCGTGCAGCCGAAAGAGCGGGTGCAAAATATGGTCGCCATATCTGCCAGCGAGATGCAAAAAAGCATGGACAACACCGGCCGCGTGGCGCTGTACGGAATCTTTTTTGACACTGGATCAAGTGTAATCAAAGCCGAATCCGGCACGGCCTTGGCGGAGATTGCCAAGCTATTGAATGCCAATCCAGCGCTAAAATTGCACGTCGTCGGGCACACCGACAACCAGGGCAGTTTAGACAGCAATTTCGCGCTATCGAAAGCGCGTGCGCAGGCGGTCAGCACCGCGCTATCGCAAAATTACGCGATTGCCGCCGCGCGTTTGAACGCCAATGGCGTCAGCTCGCTTGCGCCGGTTGCCAGCAACACCGAGGAAGCCGGCCGGGCGAAAAATCGGCGGGTGGAGTTGGTGCCGTTTTAGTTTACGCATAAAAATAATATATTATCTATCAGATGCCTATTAATTTCAAAATAAAAAAGCCGACGCAGAAACTGCGTCGACTGTTTTTGATCTAAAGGCTAATTAACCCTTAGCGTTTTCAGTTTCTTTCACTGCGACTGCCCAAATAATAACGCCAAAGGCAATTTTATTAAGCACGTCAGCCAAGTTATAAATGATATTTAATGCGTTTGCGCTTTTGTCTGGTGATTCGCCCATTAAATAACCAACGAAATAACCGATTGGGTAGATCGACCAGCCGAGCGTGACGATAAGCCGCATAGTATTAAACGCCGACTGCACCGCCGGTGGCGCATTATTCGCACTAATTTTACTCGCCTCGCCGGCAAAGATTTCATACACAATATAGGCCCAGCCCAACATCCCGACGATAAACGCAGGCCACACTGGAACGTATCCAGCCTCGCCAACGTAGCCGCCGATCAACATCACCATCGTGCCGATCATCAATCGCCAGAACACGCCGCTCGGCACTTTAGCAACCGCTGAAAGAATCAAATAAAATTCCAACATCAGCAGCGGTACGGTAATTAGCCAATCAATGTAGCGAAAGACCGTTGGGCTTGAGCCGGTTGCAACCCAGACATCGCGCATGTAGAAATAATGCACTGCTGCAACGAGCGTTACCAAACCGGAAACTGTTAATGAAGTTTTCCACTTCGCTGAGACGCGGTCCCGTTCTAGGAAGAAAAATACCGTAGACGCGATTAGCGCCATCGAAATTATCCAAAACGAAATGCCGACAAAGTCGTCCGCCTTTAATGGCGTGGTAAGCGCTAATGCCGGCGCACTTATCAACATCGCAAGTGCCCCGACGCTTCCGAATAATACCCCGGAAGATTTAATACCAAAAATACTCATACTGTTCTCCGAATTGCACGACTAATAAAAAATGAAGCTCCCTGCCGTGGTTTCAGTGGCTGTCGCCCAGGCAAACCCATGCGTTATTAGTATGCCATGAACGTTCAGTGCAGTTGTCAAAGGCCTGCGAAATTAACGTGAAGTTATTGTATAAATCGCTAAAAATAATTAGCGCACAGTTTATTTCAATGTGTTTGCATTTATCTGATATGCTATTTCACATTAGTAAAGGAATTTTTCCTTGCCCCACAGAGTTGATGAAAATATGTTGTTAACATCCTTATTTTTGCTTGCGCAAAGCGTAGCGCAGGCCGCAGCTGCACCCGAAGCTGCAGCGGTGCAGCCCACTTTAGAGGCTGTAGTTGTGACCGCGCGGCGCAAGTCTGAGCTGGCAGCAAAGGCCCCGCTAAGCGTCGATCAGCTCAGCGGCGACGCGATCGCAAAAGCAGATTTACAGAGCCTGGACGCCATTGCGAAGGCGCTGCCGTCGCTCACTTATCGCGCGATTTTTGGTGCGTCAGCGCCGCAGTTTTTTATTCGCGGGGTGGGCAGCAACGATATCAACCCAAACGGCAACCCTGGCGTTGCGGTGTATTTAGGCGATGTCCTGATTGCCTCCCCGATCGGGCAGAATTTGGCGCTGTTTGATCTCAGCGCCGTCGAAGTGGCAAAATGCCCGCAAGGCACGCTGTTCGGTCGCAATGCCACGGGCGGCGCGATACGCCTGATTCCGCAAGCGCCGCTCGCCGAAGACTCCGCCAGCGTCACTTTACGAGTGGGGAGTTTTGCCCGCCGTGATATTGAAGCGGTCTACAATATCGGTAATGAAGACGTGGCAGCGCGGATCGCGCTCTTTGGCCGCTTTGCCGATGGCTTTGTGCGCAACATCGCGCAAAACAGTCGGGAGAGTGACACCGAGGCGACAGGCGTGCGCGCCAGCGCGCGCCTGCAATTCGCCGAAAATTGGAACGCGGATGTCAGCGTGGACAAAACCCAAAATCGCTCCGGCATGCGCGCACACCGCGGTATCGGTTTGCTGCCGGGCGGCACCAACGCACTGGGCTATGTTTTCCCGACCGATCCATATCGGCAAAGTTATGACCGCGCTGATCGCGAATATGTCGACACCGACGGCGCTAGTTTGACGCTAGCCTTTGACGGCGCGCTGCGTTTTGAGTCGATCACCAGCCATCGCACTAGCGACCGTGAAGTGCGCGATGACGCCGATGCCAGCCCGCAGGATCTTATCGGTCTTAATTTCGACAACCGCACTAAACAGCGTTCTCAAGAGTTTCGCCTGCTTGGTGACACCGATGCGCTGAGTTGGCAGGCTGGTTTGTACTATTTGTCGGACGACATACGCACCGTGAATGGCTTTGACGTTTTGGGTATTGCCCGGGCGGCTGGCGCGCCCTTTAACCCGCAGCGCGGGCCATTTTTCTTGCAGCAGCAATACAGCCAAGGCGTTACTTCACGCGCGGTGTATGGTGAAGGCGACTACACGCTTAGCCCAAAGCTTACGCTGACGCTGGGCGCACGCCACACCCAGGAAAGCGTTGATTTTGCCACCGCGACTTTCTTTAATGAGGGCGCACTTATTCCGCTCGGCCCGCCGCGCAGCGGCACGGCGAATAACTCGGCGAACTCCTGGCGCACAGCGCTCCGTTACGCCGCAAGCGATCGCACTAATCTTTTTGCCAGCGTCAGTCGCGGCTTCAAATCAGGTGGCTTTAACGGCGGTGCGTTGTTTCCATCGGACGAGATTGGTCCGCTGCGACCAGAATTCGTCACCGCGCTTGAAATCGGCGGCACCTGGGCGCTGAATGAGGATAGCGAGCTGCGCGCGTCGGCGTTTCGCTATAACTATTCTGATCTCCAGGTGTTCACGCTGGTGGCCGCGCAGCCGACCTATCAGTCTAAAGAAAGCACCGATGCCATCATGCAAGGTGTTGAGCTGCGGCTGCGTTCGCGCTTGAGTTCGCGCGTGAAAGTGCGTGGCGAACTGGCGTGGCTCAACGCCCGCTACAGCGATTTTATTGACGCCAATGGCCGCGATTTGAGCGGCAATCGTTTAACCGCATCGCCGCAATGGGCCGGGTTCACGGGCTTAGAATGGGATTTTGCGGAATTCGGAAACTGGGGCTTAAGCTTTCGGGGCGACGTGAATTTTCGCTCCCGAATTTATTTTGATGGCAGTGAACGCGCCGCCCTCTCGGCCCCCGCCCGCAGTTTCGTCAATCTCGGGCTTGCCATGCAGCGCAGCGATTTGAGCGTTGCATTGGATGTGACCAACGCGCTCGACAAAGCCGAATTGGTCGATGTTTTAGACTTTGCTGAGTACGGCTTTTTGCAGCAAACCTTTGGCCCACCTCGACGT
>JBBQBR010000172.1:0-6054 GCA_038317875.1 Lysobacterales bacterium | reverse complement strand
CTAGGCGGCGGCGACCCGGTGATGTTCCAACACATCTTCTGGTTCTTTGGGCACCCAGAGGTCTACATCATGATCTTGCCAGCCTTTGGGATTGTTTCCGAGATCATTCCGACGTTCGCACGTAAACCACTTTTTGGCTATCAGGCTATGGTCTACGCCACCGCTTCAATCGCGTTTTTAAGCTTTATCGTTTGGGCGCACCATATGTTTACCGTGGGAATGCCCTTGGGCGGCGAGCTTTTTTTCATGTATGCGACGATGTTGATCGCCATTCCGACTGGCGTGAAGGTATTTAACTGGGTAAGCACGATGTGGCAGGGGTCAATGACCTTTGAAACGCCGATGTTGTTCGCCATTGCTTTCGTTATTTTATTTACTATCGGCGGCTTCTCTGGGCTGATGCTGGCGATTGTGCCTGCAGATTTTCAATACCATGACACTTACTTTGTGGTCGCGCATTTTCACTACGTTTTAGTTACTGGCGCGATCTTTAGTTTAATGGCGGCAACCTATTTCTGGCTGCCCAAATGGACCGGGCGGATGTACAACGAACGCCTGGGCAAGGTGCATTTTTGGCTCAGCACCATTTCAGTCAACGTGCTGTTCTTCCCGCAACACTTCTTGGGCTTGGCAGGCATGCCACGACGTATCCCGGACTACAATGTTATGTTTGCCGAATTCAATATGATCAGCTCCATTGGCGCGTTTGCTTTTGGCCTCAGCCAGTTGATGTTTGTCTACATCATTTGGGACTGCGCCTATGGCCGCAAGCGTGAGAAAGCCACCAATCAAGTTTGGGAAGGCGCGCGCGGATTGGAATGGACGCTTGCGTCACCACCGCCATACCATAGCTTTGAGACGCCGCCGAAGATTGAGCCATGGATGTTGGCACATAGCGACGTCGGGCACTAATTGAGTGACCGATACTTCTACTAAGATAACTTCAACCACGGCCATGCGTCGCGCTTCCGCGCGGCGCACTGCCGCGGTGTTAGGCGTGATTGCCGTTATGGTGTTCGTCGCCTCCATTCTAAATGCGATGAATATCATTTGAGCACACACGATTCGACCGAATTGGCTATGCCCATTCAACCCCTAACGTCGGCTATGGCGCCGCCGGATCACAGAAAAATCGTCAAGAAGACACTCATTACGTGTGCTGCGGCGTTTGGTTTTTGCTTCGCGATGATCCCGCTTTATTCGATCTATTGCGAAATCACCGGCGCGAATGGCAAAACCGGAAGATTGAATCCAGCGGTGATTGCCGCTGTCGATACCTCTAGATCTGTGCAAATAGAGTTTTTGACGGCCGTCAACTCGGGACTATCTTGGCATTTTAAGCCAGAACTTTCGAAAATCGACGTGCATCCTGGCGAGCTAATGACTGCCTATTTTGTTGCAACAAACGACACGAATGAAGCCATCGTAGGCAACGCCGTTCCCAGTGTAGCGCCAAATGAGGCATCGATCTATTTCAACAAAACCGAATGCTTCTGCTTCACCGAGCAAATGCTGAAACCTGGCGAGTCACGTCGTATGCCGGTTCGATTTATCGTTGATTCTGCGATGCCAAAAAACATCACGGTACTGACATTGGCCTATACTTTCTACCGCAATGAGACGGCCACGCAAGCACTAAAGCCCCTTGAGCAGTCGTAAAGCCTTCCGCAAAAACGGATCATGAGCGGGAATTGAGTTCGCGCGCCCACAAAGCTGCCTAAAAACTGATTGCCAGCTCTCAGTTTGCCGCTAATTCGCTTTGTTGGAAAGCGCTAGCCGGTAGATCATACGCAACGTAACGTCGGCATTTTCGTCTGCGTGCTTATCTTCCAACTTTAGGCAGTGGCCTGTGTACTGCCACGACACCGAACGCTTCTAAGAAAACAACGCTCGCGCATCCCAACTAATTATTTATCGACTTAACGCAACACCATTAACGTAACTGCGCCGGATAGCGCAGCAATAAGCACTGCCGCAAGAACGGCAAGTTTACCGGTTGAGATTTCACGAATTGGTTCCGCTCGCCGCAAAAAACTAGCTTCTCGACGAACGGTAGCAGACGCTTCCTGCTCATTTTCAACGCTCATTTTTTGACCGCAGCACGCTCAATCATTTCTTTCTGCACTAAGAAATCGACCACTTCTAGCGTTCGTTCTTGCGGCTTGCCTGCCATCACAGACACCCGATATTTACCAGCAACAACAAACTCAGGAGTCCCGCCAACCTCATAGCGTGGCAGTAACGTTTCGTTTTGTTTGAGCTTTTGCGATACAGAAAAAGAATTGGCAGTCGCAATAAAGACTTCAGGCTTTACCCCAAACGGTGCTAAGTTTTTTGCGATTACATTTAAATCGGTCGAAGGTGCACGGCCCGACTCTACGTCCTTGAACATTGCGCGCTGCGTCTTATCCGCTACTCCTAACGCGAGCAGTGCCAAATGCGCGCGCGCCAAATTTTGCAGCCCAGGATTACCGAAGGTGGCGTGAATGTTGCGAAATTCAGCAGCTGCTGGTTTCGTTTTTTTCCAAACCGTCAATACGGATTCCATGTGGGCGCAATGAATGCAGCCGAATTGAAAAACTTCAATTACTTCGACTTTGTCTTTGGAAACTTGCGTGGGCTGTTGCGATTTCAGTCGCATGTAGTCAACATTTTCGACGAATACTTCGCTAAAAGCGGACGTCGCAAAGGTGAGTGCCAACATCGTAATTAAGGAACGGATCATTTTTGCTTAACCTTTTTTTGGCGCAACGCGCTCAGAAGCGGCTTTCTGAATAAGAAAGTCTAATAATGCTGTAACTTTTTCGATGCCGCCTGCGGATGTGACATCGAAACTGTATTTACCATCGACTACGAGCGTAGGCGTGCCCGCCACTTCATAACGTGGTGTTAATTCGAGTACACGTTTAAGTTTTGCCTCCATTCCTGGAGCGGTGAACGCGTCGGTAAACTGCTTTGCCGTAACGCCATACCCAGCAAACCAATTTGCCATATCGTCGACGCTGTTGAATTGCTTATTTTGTTCATAGATCGCTTTGAATAACGCGCCGTGCGTTTTTTCGACTATTTTTAGCTGTTCTGCCGCGTAATAAGCGCGTGCATAAGCCGCCCAACTGTCATGAAAAATGGCTGGTAATGCGGTGAACTTCACATTCTTCGGCAGCGTTTTACGCCATGCCTCCAAGGTTGGCTCTAAGTGCGCGCAGTGCGGGCAGGCATAACTAAAAACCTCAATCACTTCAATTTGAACGCCACTTCCAACCGGCACAGGCTGCTTCAAGCGCGTGAATTGCACGCCTTCTTGATACAACGCCTGTCCGAAAGATGCAGCAGATACTAGCAATCCTGCAAATATAGACATTGCAGTGCGACGGGAAAACAAAGTCATTCAAATTACTCCAAGGCGCAAAATACAGATCTTTAACCAGCATTTGAGATAAAAGTTTTAGTGACGCGGGCAACTGGTGCGATCTGGTTCAACGCGCGTTAATTAAAAACTGACCACGCGAACTAACCCTAAATCAAGCTGGCCTAACTCAGTACGCTGAATTATTCGGTGGTGTGAAGGCCTTCCAGATAGCTGGCCAAAGCATCGATGTCTGCATCAGTTAGATTCTTGGCAACTTGGGACATAACTTGCTTATTCGCGTAATTGTCTTTGCCGTAAATCATACCGCCTCGGAAACGCTCAAGCTGCGCCTTGGAGTAACTGCTGTGCTGACCCGCCACCGCAGGATACTTCGCAGCTGGATTTCCGCGTCCGCTAGGACCATGACAACCCATACACGATGGTACGCCAGCGATAGCACCGCCACGATAAAGTGCCTGACCGCGCGCCAGGAGAGTCTCATCGGTTATGCCTGCACGTACCTTTTGCGTAGCAAAATACGCGGCGATATCGCTCATGTCTTGATCAGACAAAAGCCCCGCTTGCGCTGTCATGATAGCGTTTTCACGTTCCCCAGATTTAAATAGGTGCAGGTGTCGCACCGTGTAGTCGGCATGCTGGCCCGCAATCTTGGCAAAAGCTGGGTCGACGCTATTGCCGTCAACGCCATGGCAAGCGACGCATGCTGCGCTTTTGGTCTGCCCGGCTTCAGCGTCCCCGACGAGTTGAGGGACGGTGACACCAACAGCAAATACTGACGTATGAACGCCGAATGCCAGAAAAGCTGCTAAAAATGAAAGACGCATGGATAACCCTTTAAACTAAATTCGGTAGACGTGATAAAAACTGATGTGTGCGCTGACAAAGTTTCTGTTGTTTCGAATCGCAAATTGCAAAATAAGTTTTATATTGAGCTTATTGCCAAGGCAAACACGAATTCTATTTTGTTTCCTAAGCCAACAACGAAACCTATTATTTGTTTGCCAAGGCAAACAAATGCTGTGACCATTGCAACACAAAAACCCGCGCGTCAAAGCCTAAGTAGTTGATTTTAGCCAAGTTTACGGCTATTCAAAAGCTTTTCTACAGCCCCTAATTTTAGCAGCTCAATACGTCTATGGTCAATGAAGCCGAACTCAAAAAGCGCTTTCGCGAAGCGCAGTTTATTAAAAGCACGCCTACTTTGGCGGGCTTGCCACCCGACGTAGGTGCGGAGATTGCGTTTGCAGGGCGCTCAAACGCGGGTAAATCTAGTGCAATCAATGCCTTGACTGAGCACCCGCAACTGGCGCGCGTCAGCAAGACGCCGGGGCGGACACAGCATTTAGTATTTTTTGACGTTTCACGGGAACGCCGTCTCGTCGATTTGCCCGGTTATGGCTATGCCAAAGTACCAGAAGCCATGCGTTTGGAATGGCGTGGTGTGATTGATGGTTATTTACGCGACCGCGCTAGCCTGCGTGGATTAGTGTTGATGATGGATATTCGACTACCAATGACGCCGTTTGACGTACAAATGTTGCAATGGACAACGGCGCGCAAGCTCGAAACTCAGATTTTACTTACCAAAGCAGACAAGCTTAATCGCGGACCAGGCCTCAACGTGCTTAAGCAAGTTGAAAAAGCACTGAAAGAGCATGGCTTTAGCGCGCAGATAGAATTGTTCTCGGCGCCAACCAAACAAGGTGTACAGCCAGTGCGATGGCAGTTGGCTAAGTGGTTGGACTGGGCGTGATCTGATTTGGAGCAACTGCGACAGATAGGAGGTACTAGCGTTGAAATTGCGTTTATCACCGCATAAAGACGGCGCAGGAAGGATAGCGTGCCGCTAGCCAGCTCGAACCTATAAATAAATGAAGGGTTTTTCCCAGCAACTCCGCGTTAGCTGAAGACGAAATTCACTTTAATGGAGTTTGGCATGAGCATTAGAAAGCTATTGACCTCCCTGCGCGCTGGTTTGTTGGCGCTGCTTACGCGTCGGAATTCACCGCACACGCGATTTTGGCGCTCCAACACTGTCCTAATTCGCTCGCTGGGGGCTCTGTTCGCCTGTATTTTTGGTTTGCAAGCGCATGCGCAGAGGCAAGAACTTGAGCCACAGGTATCCGCTGCGTTCCTGCAAGCGATTGGCGAATGCTCAACTACCCAAACCCCGGTGACAACGTGGCCCGGGTCTGGGCGATGGTCCGACCCTGGGTTTCCCGGCCATGGTTGGGAGCTAAACTGGTACTCGCCGGAAGAGCCTGTTACGACGAGCATGACTGCGCGCTTACGGGTGCACTTTTACACTTATAGCTCACGCGGCAGCGCTCCGGCGAGCCCCAGTGACCCGGTGCTAGGTCAGCCGGTTTGGTACTACGCAGATTTAGCACCGAGCGTTTATGCAGACGGCACAATGGTCGCGAACGGCACGATGTATAAAGTTTCGCGCGACTCAAGTGGTGCTGAGACGCAAAGACAGGTTGCAACGGTTACGGTGGGTCAAAACAATCCAGCCAGTACCGGCGGAATTGCGCGGTCGCGCGCTTCTGTTGCGGTGAATAATTTTGCCGATCCAGACGAACCAGGCGTAATGCCAGGCAGTAAATTACTGTGCTTGCAAAAATTGGGCGCAAATCAAAGCAATGCAGCTTATGGTGCTGGGCACGAGGGCACCTGGCGCAGTG
>JBBQBR010000171.1:0-6063 GCA_038317875.1 Lysobacterales bacterium | reverse complement strand
TTGCATGCGGGTTGTAGTCTGAATTTGATAGGCAATCGTCGCCGGTAAACGCATGCGGGTCAACCGTGAACGCTCATGACTGCTTGGCTCGGAATTTCACCCACACAAAGCCCGCAATCGCTTCACACTCACCGCTTCCGCCGTTTTCAATTCAGGCGCAAAGATCGACACTCGAAATTCTTCCAAAAGCCAGCGTAACGGCTGATTTTTCGGTGCGTGTCGGTCATTTTCAATGATCGCCATGAACGGCAATAGATCCAGCATTTTCGCCTGGTCTTTAATCGGCTCATTGAACAGCCGTTCCAGACGCACCGAGATCGCTTTTAGATAGCGCGGATAGTACGCAAGCCTGTGTGTGGGAACCTCCAAAACGAACCTTGGGTAGATCAGCCCCGCCAATTGCGCGCGTATATCGTCCAGATTCGCTTTCGCAAGTCCAATCACCGGCGGCGTTAATTTGCGGCGGATCGCGCCCTGCGCGCAGAGGATTTCATCCAATAATGCCGCTAATTTGCCGCTATCAGGCCCTAAATGTGTGCGTGCGTGTTCGCTTAAATGATGGAAATCCGTCAAGGTGCGGGTGCTGGCGGCAAGTTCGCTATTGCCGGAAATCAGGCACGCCTCAACCAATTCCACGCGTAAATTTTCCGCCGCATCGACTGCGGCGTAGGCCAGCATTGCGGTGCTGCTCAAGCTAGCGTTTTTGCGCCAGTAGCGCAGTTCATCGGGCAAATGCAGGCGTAACAAGCGCAGCGCGCCGTCCGGGTGATGTGCATTCGCTTCCTCAATCGTGGCATACGCGCGTAAGCTGGCATCAACGCCCGCGTCGTGCAGGGCTGGGAAAGCGGCGCTGCCATCGTCGCTGGTAATTTGTGTCGGCAAGTCGAACGGCCAGATTTTAAGGTGGTCGCGGTTATATAGCGCGCCAACTTTCGCGGTAAACGCGGCGCGTGCAGCGGAGCGAAAATCCGTCTGCAGTGCCGCAATTTCCCGGCCTTCGGCCAATATTTCACCCGCCGGGCCGGTGACTATGATCCGCAGTTTCAAATGGTTCGCTAAACCGCTGGCATCAAAGTCGGCATCGGTAAATGCTTCGCCGCAAATTTTGCTTAAAAATCGCGCCAGCGCGGTTGCCATTGAATACTCGGTAGACGGTGCCTCCGCCTCTAAAAACGCTCGGGCGAAATCGGGGGCTGGCACCGCTAAACGGCGCAAATGTTTCGGCAGCGATTTAATGAGCGCCGCCGCCTTTTCTTCCCGCAGGCCCGGCACCAGCCAATCCAGCAGCGCTAAGGGCAGGGCACCGAGCTGTTCAAGCTTGACCATCGCGGTCACGCCGTCATTGGCGGCGCTTGGATCGAACTGATAGCTGAGCGCTAACTTAAAACCGCCGGCCATTAACTCATCAGGAAATTCATGGTTCAGCGGCGTAGTCAACAAAATTAGATCATTCACATGCAGGCGCAGATTTGGCTCTTGATTGCGCCCAACCGGCGATTTCAGCCAGCTTACGAACGCCGGAACGCTGCGAATATCGGCGGGCACACGCGCATCAAACCACTCGGCAATCGCAGATTCTGATTTCAGCAAACCGCGTCGGCGCAGCTTGTCCTCTTTCGCGTGTGCATCCAGCCGCACAGCGGCGTTATGCGCAAATAGCCGGTGCGGCGTGCTGACTTCGCCACCTGCAAGCGCGTGGCGCAAAAACAGCTCGCGCGTCTCAACCGGGTTTATCGCCTCATAGCTTACCCGGCGCTTGACGTAAATGGTCAGCCCCAACAGCGTGGCATCGACAAAACACATCACTCGCCCGGCGCGTTCGTCCCAAAACGGGTCGTAATGGCGCTTTTTTATTAGGTGCGCGCCGATGGTTTCCAGCCAAGCGGGCTCAATTTTAGCGACGCCAATCGCCCAGACTTTTTGCGTGTCTAACAGCGTGTCCGCCATCACCCAGCGCGGGCTGCCTTTGAGCGCCGAGCCCGGGAAAATCTGGAATTTGCGCTGGCGTGTACCTTTGTAAACGCCTTTTTCGTCATGCTCGCCGACTTGGCCGATTAGTGCGGTTAATAGCGCGCGATGCAGCGCCTCAAAGCTGGCGCTATTGTCGCCAATGGTCCAACCCAATTCACGCGCTGAGTTACTCAATTGCTGATGCAAATCGCGCCATTCACGCAGGCGCATAAAGCTTAAAAAATGATTGCGCGCCCAATCGCGCAGCTTACTTTGCGTTAGCTCCTGGCTTTGAAACTGATAAGCGTCCCATAATTTTAGCCAGCTCATGAAATCACTGCGTTCATCGGCAAAAATGGCGTGCGCGGCATCGGCGCTGCCACGTTTGTCGGCCGGGCGTTCGCGCGGGTCTTGAATCGACAAGCCAGCGGTCAAAATCAGCATTTCTTTTAGGCAGTTTTCCGACTTTGCTGCAATCAGCATGCGTGCGTAATGCACATCAATAGGCAGTTCCGCCATCTGGCGACCAAGCTCAGTCAGCGCGCGTTGCTCGGTAATTGCGCCCAATTCGCTTAAGACCAAATAACCATCGTTAATGGCGCTGTTATCAGGCGGCTCCACAAAGGGAAACGCGCGCGGGTCGCCCAGATTGAGTCGCAGCATGCGTAACAGCACGCCCGCAAGCGAGCTGCGCAGTATTTCCGGGTCGGTAAAAGCCGGGCGCAGTTGAAAATCCAGCTCCTCATAAAGCCGCACACACACGCCCGCCGCCACCCGCCCGCAGCGCCCGGCGCGCTGGTTCGCGCTGGCTTGACTGATCGCTTCGATGTGCAGTCGCTCAATTTTTGAGCGCGGCGAATAGCGCGCAACCCGCGCGGTGCCGGTGTCAATCACATAGCGAATGCGCGGCACCGTGATCGAGGTTTCCGCCACGTTGGTCGCCAACACAATTCGGCGTTTTGGCCCAGGCTGGAATACCTTGTCTTGCTCAGTTGCCGATAATCTGGAAAACAGCGTCACGACCTCGGTTTCGCGAAAATTGCGGCGTTCAATCGCCGCTTGCGCATCGCGAATTTCACGTTCGCCTGGGAAAAATACCAGCACGTCGCCACCGATAGAGTTCGGCGTTTCGCGGTTGAGCTCTTCAATTGCCGCAATAATCGCAGAAGGCTGCGCACGTTCATTGCGCTCGTCTTCATCACCCGAAATTGGGCGATAGCGTAGCTCCACCGGAAAACCACGGCCTTCTACGGTAAACACTGGCGCATTATTAAAATGCGCGGAAAAACGCGCAGTATCAATGGTTGCCGAGGTAATAATGACCTTCAAATCTGGCCGCTTCGGCAGCAGCTTCTTAATAAAGCCCAGCAAAAAATCAATATTGAGCGAACGCTCGTGCGCCTCATCAATAATCAGCGTGTCGTAGTTGGCCAGGTTTCGGTCAGACTGAGTTTCCGCCAGCAAAATGCCGTCGGTCATAAACTTAATCAGCGTCGAATCGCCCACTGCTTCGGTAAAACGCACCTGCCAACCGACCACGCCGCCCAATTCGCAGTTCAACTCCTGCGCAACGCGCTTGGCAACAGTTTTTGCCGCAATTCGACGCGGTTGCGTGCAGCCGATCATGCCCAATACGCCGCGCCCGGCAGCAAGACATAATTTTGGCAGTTGCGTGGTTTTACCCGAACCCGTTTCGCCCGCAACAATCACCACTTGATTGCGGGTAATCGCTTCGATCAATTCGCTGGTGTAGGCCTGAATTGGCAACGATTCGTCGACCATAATTTTAGGCACACGCGCCTTGCGTGCTTCGACCAGCGCTTTCGCTTTCTCAAAATCGGCTTGGAAGCGGATGCGGTCTTTATGATCGGGCGCTTGATTTTGTACGCGCTGCCAAGTGCTGCGAAGGCGGTGTTGTAGTCGGATAGGGACTAAATGAAATTGTGGGCGAAATCCATTATTCACACCTTTGCCGTCATGCGGTGGGCGGACATTCGCAGGGCGAGCGTTCAAGGCGTCAAACGAAGGTTTAAGCACTAATTTGACTCCAGATTGCCGTTTGAATGCCCTCAAGCAAGTCCGGATTCATGCGCATGCGTCGCAAGCAATGCTCTAGATAATTGCGATCAAGCAGCATCGTTGCTGAGTTTCTAAACGCGCGATCGACACTTGCACCGTATGCCGCACGAACTTTGCTCCATGCGATTGGCGGAATTGTGCCCCACGCTTTGATCATCATCGCCAAATCAATCATGTCGCGGCTAAAAATACTTTTGTCTAAGCCGCGATCTGTATTTGCGAGTAGCTTTTCGGCAAACATATCGACAGTCGAAAGTGTTGGCACCCCACAAATCGCTTGGCCTGCACCGCAAAGCTCGATACGGCCTTCGCTAATAAATTCAACTTTGATCGGTGTCCCGTCGATCTCAAGGAACGTGCGAATACCGTAAAGATCGCAACGCACCTCGCGCAAATGCTTCACCGGCTTTATTAACAGATTCCCAAGGCTTTGCTGGGTAACGGTATTTCGCAATGCGCGGTAACCGCGCTTACACGCGCACAAAAAATCGACGTCCACAGACTCGCGATATTCGCCAAGCGCCAACACAATTGCGGTGCCGCCACCGAAATAACAGTTCGCCTCAGCCAAGAATTCCACGTCGAAACAGTTCAGCAATTTTTCGATCAATTGATGATGCGCACGTTCAAACATTCATTACGCCCGCACCAAACTCCTTGCAAAGGCGCTCAATCATCGCGCGCTCGTGCTCTAGGAGTTGGCTTTGATCAATAAAACGCCAGTTTCGTTCGTAAAGCGCAAACGCGTCTTGATCCTCCAAAGTATCTTCATCGCGCATATTCCAGGCGATCAAACGAAGTTGAGGAAAGTTTTGCAGGCAAATGGTCATGTTGCGATTTTAAGCTGTTGCGTCCAGGCATTGTAGCCGGGCGTGCTTCCAACTCAGCAAAATTGTATCGGCGGTAATAAGCGTCGCCTGATGCACACACGCCGTAGCGGCGATCATTAGATCAAATGGGTCGCCGTGTGCGCGTGCAAAATCACCCGCAAGCTGCGCAACCTGGGCATCGACACTCAGGTTGACAATGCCGGATTCAAAGCTAAATGTTTTAACGCGTTGCAAAATCGCGCGGGGAAGCACTTTACGCCGTTCGACGATTAAATCTAACTCCAGCCAACTTATCACTGAAACAGCAATTTGCCCTTGTGACATTTTTGCTTCAAGCAGCTTGCGCGTCCGCGCGCCAAGCTTCTTCGGCTCAGAAGCCGCCCAAATCAGTGCGTGGGTATCAAGTAAAATCAAGGCTTTTACCTAATCGCGTACTACTGGGCGCTGCGTCGTCAAAGTTGAAAACCGAATATTCCGGCGGTAAATTGACTAGATCGTCCAGCTGCCCTTGCATACATCCTAAGAAGCTAGGCCTTTCAATTGGCGCTTCAGGCGGCGCTAAACGGCTAATCGGCTTACCACGCTTGGTAATCACGATAGATTCGCCGGTTTGATAGACGCGATCCATTAATTCCAAGCAGCGTGCTTTGAATTCGGTGGCGGTAATTGTCATTTCCATATCAATATGACCAGTTGTGATGACTGGTTAGATTATGCATGATTTGGGGGTTGCTGGTCGGGGTTCGACTGGCTCAAGAGTTCAGCGCATAAAAAACGTGCGGAATAACTTGAGCTGCATACCGGCCGTGCGGCTACTTGGCCTGATGAGGAGACCCCTGCCAGCAACACTTCGCGCTTGTTCGATCACTACCGTTGCTGCCATCCGGCCCTGGCGGGGTTCGCAATCTAGCAACGCGAAGGTACCGGCAGAGGCCATAGAAAGCGTGCGTGTAACTTTGCGGTGTTACTAAAAAACTTGTCCAACAAAAAAATTTTATCAACTCGACTTACGAAACTGCTTGAGGCGCATACCGACCGTTTAGTCGTCGCTTCCTTTCTGAAGTGGCGGAGAAAGAGGGATTCGAACCCTCGGTACGGGATTACCGTACACACACTTTCCAGGCGTGCGCCTTAAACCGCTCGGCCATCTCTCCACATCCCGCCGCTTACACGTCGGGGCGCGAACTATAGCCGCACATGGGAT
>JBBQBR010000170.1:0-6068 GCA_038317875.1 Lysobacterales bacterium | reverse complement strand
TTTTTTAGCAGATTTGCACGCTTTAATAGGCGGCACGGACCCGAGCAAAATTCAGCGCGCAACCCTAGAAATTGCGGCAAGCTGGCTTGCGCTTGGGCTGGACCCAAACCGCGTGGCATTTTATCGACAATCAAATATCTTTGAGATTGCTGAGCTCAATTGGTTGCTGAGCTGTGTCGCCGCGAAAGGCCTGCTCAACCGCGCGCATGCCTACAAGGCTGCGGTTGATCACAATGAAGCCGCTGGACACGATCCCGACTTAGGCGTAACAGCAGGGCTGTACACGTATCCGGTGCTAATGTCAGCTGACATTTTGATGTTCAATGCGCACGCGGTGCCAGTCGGGCGCGACCAAGTTCAGCACATTGAGATAGCGCGCGATATCGCCCAACGCTTTAACCATGTTTATGGTGCGGACTATTTTACCTTGCCGGAGGCGCTGGTCGATGAGCACTGTGCAGTTTTGCCGGGCTTAGACGGCCGCAAAATGAGTAAAAGCTACGACAATACCATCGGCTTATTTTTGCCACCGAATCAAATGCGCGCGGCCATTGCGCAGATTGTGACCAACTCAAAACTGCCCGGCGAGCCTAAAGCTAAAGACGAATCCGCGCTGTTTGCGATCTATCAGGCGTTCGCTACTGAAACCGAAAGTACAGCGCTGGCTGATGCCATGTCTGACGGTTTAGCTTGGGGTGAGGTGAAATCACGCTTAGGCGATTTAGTGGAAAGCAAAATTGCGCCCGCACGCGAACGCTACCAGTCGCTACTCGCTAACCCATCTGAGGTTGAGGCGATTTTAGTTGCGGGAGCCGCGAAAGTGCGCGTGGAATCGATGCCCTTTATGGCACGGTTGCGCGACGCCGTGGGCTTGCGATCATTGAATTCATTGGCGCCAAAGTTGGTCAAAGTAGAAGCGAAAAAAACTGCTAAGTTGACAACGTTTAAAGATAGTGAGGGCTTTCGCTTCAAACTTGTTGCTGCGGATCAAAAAACGATCTTGCTTGAAAGCATTGCCTTTGACGATGCGCGCGGCTGTGGGCAAATGATGGCGGCACTGAAAGCGGGGCAAGGCGTATTTCGTGAGCTGGAGTTCGGTGTCGAATGCGAGATTGAAGGCGCGGTAGTGGCCAATGGTGGTGGTGACTCCATCGCTGATGTGCACGACGGTCTAAACGATATCGCCTAGATGCAATTTATTATATTGACCCTGGGCTTTTGGCTGCTGCTACCGTTTTTTGCGCTGTTGATTTGGCTGCGCTTTATCGCCTATCCGGCGCAAATGCGTTACAACCTAAACTTAAGTGCGGTTAGCAGCTTTAGTGCGATTACTTGCTGTGCGGTTGCAACGCACTATTCGTGGGTTGGCACCTCCCATCGAATTTGGCCTTTAGTTCAGGGCGCAGTCGTGGCGCTGTTTATATTTTTGTTGGTGTACGGCGTTGGCTGGCTATTAGGGCGTCAATTGAAATAAAGGTATCCAGCTCGGGCGCTCAGCTTTCTACTAGCGGCCAAAAGGCTTGGAGTTGATTTTTAAAACCTTGGCTGCGTTACATTAGAAGCAATGTCGCCAAGCCCAAAAATAGCCCCATGCTTGCGACATCGGTCGCGGTTGTAAGGAAAATACTGGATGCGGTTGCCGGGTCAGCGCCGAATTTTTTCAGCGTCAGCGGCACGCTGGCACCGGCTAAACCACTCGCAACGCACGAGCCAATCATCGACAATAGCGTGATGCCGGCCAACATCAACGCGTTAGGGTGGTGCTGGGCGCGTGCATAGAAATACATTGCAACAGCAGCCACGATACCAACGCCTACGCCATTTAAGAAACCGAGCAAGCCTTCTTTGCGCAGCAGTCGCGGCACGTCTTTATTGGTCAATTCGCCCAGGGTTAAGCCACGCAGCGTTACCGCCAATGCTTGGCAGCCGGTATTGCCACTTTGCCCAGCAAGAATAGGCAAAAACACCGCTAACAGTGCGATGCTATCAATTGTTCCTTGGAAATAACTCACCACCCCGCCCGCAATGAATGCGGTTAACAAATTCAACATCAACCACGGGTAGCGCGAAAGAAAGCTACGCTGCCAGGGCGTGTTCAAGCGCTCTTCTTTTTCTACACCGACTAATTGCCCCGCCTGCGCTGAGATATCAATTGCTTGCGCTTCGAATAAGACTTGGCCCTTAATTTGACCGATTAATGTGCCGTCGCTTGTACATACTGGGTACACTGGGAAATGCCTTTTCACGACTTCGCGCATGGCATCCACGAGCGCTGTTTCTGGCCGCAGTGCGTAGGGATTGCGAATCATGATATCGCTCAGTGTTTGCGCCGGATCGGCGTATAGCAATTCTCGAAAGGTGACCACGCCCACCAGCTTATTGCCCGCTTCAGTCACAAATACATAAGTGATCAAGGTGCGCTTGATCGATTCACGCAGCGCCTCAACGACCTCCGCGATCGTGGTGTCGCTGGCAAAAGCAGCAGCAGGGCGTTCCATCAAGCGCCCAGCACTATCCGGCTCAAGCGTCAAATAAGCGCGCCAAACTGCGGCGACATCAGTGGGCACCAACGCTAAAACTCGCTCCCGTCGTGCATCGGGAAGTAGGCACCAAACATCGCTTAACTGACTGGGGCCAAGCGCGCTTAAGTACGCCAAAACCTCAGGGTCGTCGGGTAATGAATCGAGCCACGAAGATGCGGAAGTGGCGTCCATGAGTTTTAGCGTTGCTAAAAGCTGTGCATCCATTCGCTTACCCTATTTTGTGTTCATGATTATCTGGCAAGTGTCCAGGAATTTGACGATGCGCAAAAGCCTATTTTCAGTCACCAGCACGTTAAATCGCACAAAACATTGCGCCGCTCACGAATAGAGGTGCCAGCAAGCGCAAACGCTTGTTTTATGGATCACCGACTGCCCAAAAGCTGCTCAGGTAAAACATTCAACGACAACTTGCGTTACGCTTGAAGGCCTGCGATTTTGCTGTGCTTTTTTACGCCACGTTTACGTCGGAACAAAGCTGATCGTGCAAACTCACCCAATCTATAATCTAAGGAAAAATTATGGCTGACCCGGTTTTGAATATCCCCGCTGACGGTGCAAAAATCACCATCAATAACGGCGTTCTAAGTGTGCCGAACAATCCGATCATTCCATTTATCGAAGGGGATGGCACGGGTGCCGATATTTGGCGCGCATCGGTGCGGGTGTTTGATGCAGCGGTGGCAAAATGCTACGGCGGTGCCCGTAAAATTCACTGGATGGAAATTTATGCTGGTGAGAAATCGAACGTGCAGTTTCAAAGTTGGCTGCCCGATTCCACCGTGCAAGCCTGCCGCGATTATTTAATCAGCATTAAAGGCCCGCTAACGACGCCCATCGGTGGCGGCATCCGTTCGTTGAACGTGGCGTTGCGCCAAATGTTGGACTTATATGTTTGCCTGCGCCCCGTGCGCTACTTCAAGGGCGTGCCGAGCCCGGTGAAAAAACCCGAAGCGGTCGATATGGTGATCTTTCGCGAGAACTGCGAGGACATCTATGCCGGTATCGAATTTGAGCAAGGCACCGAGTCAAACAAAAAGTTTATGGCATTTCTGAAGGAAAACTTTCCGAAGGAATTTAGCAAAATTCGCTTTCCTGAAACCTCTGGTATTGGCATTAAACCAGTCAGCAAAGACGGCTCCGAGCGTTTGATTCGTTCCGCGCTGGAATACTGCGTCACCAACAAGCGCAAGAGTTTGACGCTGGTGCATAAGGGCAACATTATGAAGTTCACCGAAGGCGCTTTCCGTAATTGGGGCTACGCGCTGGCGGAAACTGAGTTCGCTGAGCAGGTATACACCTGGGATCAGTGGGAGCGTACTAAGGCCGCCAGTGGCGAAGCTGCGGCAAATGCGGAGCAAGCGGCTGCGATTGCAGCAGGCAAAATCATTGTAAAAGATGCGATTGCCGACATCACGCTACAACAGGTGTTGACGCGCCCAGCAGAGTTCGATGTTATCGCGACGTTAAATTTGAACGGGGACTACTTATCCGATGCACTTGCAGCCCAGGTTGGCGGTATTGGCATCGCACCTGGAGGCAACATCAACTACAAAACTGGCCACGCGGTATTTGAAGCGACGCATGGCACTGCGCCAAAATATGCCAATTTGGATAAGGTCAATCCAGGCTCGGTTATTTTGTCCGGTGAAATGATGCTGCGCTATATGGGATGGAACGAAGCGGCAGACGCGCTAATTTCGGCGATGGATAAAGCCATTGGCGCTAAGAAAGTAACCTACGACTTTGCGCGATTAATGGACGGCGCAACCGAGGTCAAGTGCTCTGAATTTGCCGACGCTTTGATAGCGGCGCTGTAAAACTAAAAAACAAACTACCTTAAAATTGAGAATCTAATAATGAAGCTATTTAAATTAAGCGCAATTGCTGTGGCCTTTGCATTAGCGGCCTGTACCGATAAACCGGCACCAGTGGACAGTAACCCACAGACGGCGACAGCTCCGGTCAGTGCAGTTGTGGTCGATAACAGCGCTGTAGATCAAAGCGCGCTGGACGCCCAAAAGAGCTCAGGGTTTGAATCGCGAATCGCCGATGTGCTTGCAATGTCGCATCGTTCAGAAGCAAATCGTGCGCGTGATAAATACCGCCACCCGGCAGAAACGTTAAGCTTTTTTGGCTTAAACGACGCACAAACAGTTGTTGAGATTTCCCCAGGCGGCGGCTGGTACACCGAGATACTGGCGCCACTATTGAACGAGCGCGGCAATTACTTGGCTGCACTGAATGACCCTGAGAAAGCCGCAAACGACAAGGCGAAGGCTTATTACGCCAAACAAAATGGCGAATTTGAAGCCAAATTTAAGGCGAACCCTGAGCTGTACGGCAAGGCCGCGATGGTTTTAATAGATGCTAAAGCACCGAATTTTGGCCCAGCCGGCTCGGCGGATTTAGTTTTGACCTTCCGCAATGTGCACAACTGGATGGGTCAGGGCGCTGCGGAAAATATGTTCAAAGGGTTTTTTGACGTCCTTAAATCGGGCGGCAAATTGGGTATCACCGAACACCGTGCAGCTGCTGGTACGGATGCGAAATTAAGCGCTGAAACGGGCTATTTATCGGAAGATGTAGTGATAAAATTGGCGCTAGATGCCGGATTTGTATTGGAAGAAAAATCCGAAATCAATGCTAATCCACTTGATACGAAGGACTACAAAGGCGGCGTTTGGACCTTGCCACCGTCGCTAGCGCAAGGCGAAGTTGATAAGGCCAAATATCTTGCGATTGGTGAAAGCGATCGCATGACTCTGTTGTTCAAAAAGCCCTAAATCTTGGCCGCACAAATCAAAGCCCCTAAAACTCGCGCGTTGCGTGGCTTTTAGGGGCGCTTTGAGCTTATCTACTCAATATTCTTCTGGGTAAGTGAACCCTTCAGCGCATTCGATCTGGTCAAAATCTACCGCCAAATTCAGTGTTTGCAAGGTGAGAATGCCGCGCGCGATCACACTTTCATAGGCAAATTTGCCGTCCACTAAGCGATGCATGTGCAGCACCCGGCCTTCAGGATCAAATGCCCAGTATTCCGGCACACCCGCACGCTCATATAGACGGCGCTTTACCACCAAGTCGCGGCCGGAACCGTTCGGACTGATCACTTCAATGGTCACGTCGGGCGTGCCCTTTAGGCCTGTAGCTGTTTCTTTTGTGCGATCACAGGTAATCAAAACATCGGGCTGCACCACATTGGACTCAAATCCGTCGGCTTCGTAGGCCTCGGCTAAGCGCACATCGAACGGTGCAACAAACACGCGGCAGGGCTTTCCTACTAGTTGATTTGCCAGTTGGCGATGCATTTCGCCGACTGCACGCTGGTGCAGAGCGCCAGCGCCTGCCATTAGCCAAAACTGACCTTGAATAAGTTCGTAGCGCTTGCTGTCGCTAATTTGCAGATACTCTGCGTAAGTAGCGCTTTGTAATTGACGTTGTGCTGACATAGCTGCTCCAGGCTCGAAATTTGTTTTTCGTTTGTCATAAAACTAAACCAAGGTTAGCTATATTGTGCAACAGATT
>JBBQBR010000169.1:0-6094 GCA_038317875.1 Lysobacterales bacterium | reverse complement strand
ATATCTGCGCGCCTAAGCCATGCGTGCGCCATTGATTCGAAGTTTCCTGCACGCCCGTTTGCAGCTGAGCAAGTTGCGCCTGTGCGCTCAAATTGCTTTGCAATACCACCGCAATACCTGCGCCAGCGGCCGCAATTGCGGCCAATGCAGGGCGCAAGGGCGCGGTCAATTCTGGCGAAATGACGGTCAACACGTCACTCAAAACATCTTTCACATGCACCCGAACCAGCACCGGTATTTCGGCATGAATCGCGCCTTTGACCAATGCGTAATGCAGCTGTTGATTAATTAGGTCGCGATAAGCAACCAAGCGAAATGCGCCAAATTCAGTATTGACTGGGTGGTCCCAAATTCGCTCGATTGTTTTTTCGGTTTCTAAGCGAAAGCGAATTAGATCCGCTATCGTGCCCATTTTCAAACCATGCGTTTGCGCAAACAATTCCAGTTCGGGCCTGCGTGCCATCGTGCCATCTTCAGCCAATATTTCTACCAATACACCGGCCGGTTCAAGCCCAGCCAAGGCTGGCAAGTCGCAAGCGGCTTCGGTGTGCCCTGCGCGTGATAGCACGCCCCCTGGTTTTGCCGTCAATGGAAATACATGGCCGGGTTGGCGCAAATTATGCGGCCCTGCATCCGATTTAACCGCCGTTTGAATGGTATGGGCGCGGTCAAACGCGGAAATTCCGGTGGTCACGCCCTCGGAAGCTTCAATCGAAACCGTAAACGCGGTTTGGTATTGCGTGCGATTGTCGGTAACCATCAAGCGCAGGCCGAGCTTTTCGCAGCGATTCGCCGAAAGCCCTAAACAAATCAGGCCGCGCGCATGACGTGCCATAAAATTAATATCTTCCGGGCGCACCATTGAGGCGGCCATGATCAGATCACCTTCGTTTTCGCGATCTTCATCGTCCGCCAAAATCACCATCTTGCCGGCTTTTATGTCCGCAATCAGTTCGGGAATACTTGCAAATGCCATCTTTAGGCAGCCTTAGTGTTTATTAAAGGGACGTTGTTTGGTGCAGAGCTGTCGCTTTGTAAACTCGCTTGCGGCAAGCCTGGAAATCCAAGCTTTTCCCGCTGTGCGTAATAACTCTCCGCCACCGCTTTAGAAAGCGTGCGCACGCGCAAAATAAATCTTTGTCGCTCAGTGACGCTGATCGCGCGACGCGCATCTAATAGATTGAAGCTATGGCTGGCTTTGCAGACTTGCTCATAAGCGGGCAGCGGCAAATTCAACGCGACCAATTTCAGCGCTTGCGCTTCGCAGGCATCGAAACTGTGCAGCAATTCGGCGACGTCGGCATGTTCAAAGTTATAAGCACTTTGTTCAATTTCATTTTGCAAATACACCTGACCATAGCTCACCGGCCCCATGCGGCTGTCCGTCCAGAGCAAGTCATAGACGTTTTCGACGTTTTGCAAATACATCGCAAGGCGCTCTAAACCGTAGGTAATTTCCCCGGTCACCGGCTTGCATTCCAGCCCGCCAGCCTGTTGAAAATACGTGAACTGCGTGACTTCCATGCCATTGAGCCAAACTTCCCAGCCCAAACCCCATGCGCCCAACGTTGGTGATTCCCAATTGTCTTCCACCAAGCGCAAATCATGCACTTTCGGGTCAATGCCGAGTGCTACGAGCGAGCCGAAATAGAGCTCAACGATGTTTTTTGGGCTGGGTTTTAGCACTACTTGATATTGATAGTAGTGCTGCAATCGATTCGGATTTTGCCCGTAGCGGCCATCGGTGGGGCGCCGCGATGGCTGCACGTAAGCTGCGTTCCAGGGCTCGGGGCCGAGCGCACGCAGAAATGTAGCCGGGTGAAACGTCCCCGCGCCGACTTCAATATCAAAAGGTTGAATCAGCACACAGCCCTGATCGGCCCAATATTGATTAAGCGTTTGAATAATGTTTTGAAAACTTAAGATTTTGGACATGTTTACTCCTACGCTCTAATTGCCCCGGCACTGCAGGCTTGTATCAAGCCGCCCAGTATAGCTGTGGCTGGCTTAAGCGAAGGCTTTGCTTATCAGCCTTGATACAAGCGATGCTCGGCGATGTAATCCAATACCGAATCTGGCACCAGATACTTGGCCGACTGCCCGGATTTTAGAATTGCGCGTACTTTAGTTGCTGAAATGGCTAATTGGCTGACCTCAATGCCGACCAAAAACCCAGCAGGTTCGGTGCTCAAGCTGCTTTTAGGAGCGCGATGCGCGCGTAGAAAGGCATCCACATGATGCGGCGGTGTCGCGGAATTGGGGCGCGATAACACCGCCAAGTGCGCAAAATCGAGCAGGCGTTGCCAGTCTTTCCAGGTATCCAAGCGTGCCAATTGATCTGCACCCATCAGCCAAACCAAGGGCCGCGTCGGGCCAATCTCGGCGCGCAATTCGCGCAGCGTGTCAATCGTGTAGCTGGGTTTGCCCGCTTGCTGACGGAGTAATTCACGCAAATCCGAACGCATCACGCTTTGCCCTTCAAGCGCACGCTCTAGCATCTGCGCGCGGGGCGCTGCACCTACGTCCGGCTGTACGCGGTTCGGTGGCGTTGCTGCAGGCACCAGCCAAACTTCATCAGCCGCCAAGGCCTCGCCCGCTTCCAAACACACGCGCAAATGCCCCAAATGAATGGGATCAAAGGTGCCACCAAAAATTAGTACAGGACCATTAGTCATAGCGTGATTCTGCCCGCAGCCTTACACATAAGCGAGCGCCGCTAACAAGTTTGTATGCCTTAGCAAACAAATTTAACGTATCGGCCGAATGCACCGCTGCAATTTCAATATGCCTTACCCGTACCTTTGTTCAGGTTTGTGCATACGCTTGCTTGAGCCCTAGATGTTGCGCGAACGGTAGAAAGTCGCGATCAGAGTGCAATAGTGTTAGTCCATCCTCGATACACCGAGTGGCAATGAGCGTATCGATAGTCTTGCGTATCGTGACTCCGAGCACTCGCAGAGCGCGATAGTTGATCGATGCCTTAATTGCAAGATCATAGCCAACGAGGGCAACGTGATCAAAGGCATCAAGAGTCTCCTTAACCAATTTAAATTCTCGCTCGTCTTTAACACCTTGCAACACTTCGGCAGCAATTAAGTCGCCCACTGCCAAGTGGCTGCGCCCAAGCAAGGAATCTAACAATGCAACCTGCGGCGTATCTGCTGAGCGAAAATAGTCGACCCAGACGCTCGAATCGACCAGAATCATCGATCGGTTCTCATGACACTTAAATCACCTTCCCAGGTGATCTTTCCTTTAAGTTCTCGAGCCTTTTCTTGCCCACGTAATTGCACCAAAGTTCTCAAGCCAAGTTCGACAGCCTCACGCTTGGTCTTGGCACCCGTCGCGCGCAACGCTTGTTGCATCAAGGTATCGTCAATCTCAATATTCGTTCGCATTTTGTGTACCTTTTTAACCACCAGTACACATACTACCATGCGAAAGTTTCCCCGCTAGCAACACGGCAAACAAGTTCGATAAACCTGTTTAGGCCTCGTCCGCCCCCATGCCCGCCGTCGACATGCCGAATTTCTCCAAGCGTCGATACAGCGCGCTGCGCGATAGCCCTAAATGCTCGGCGGCCTGCATGATATTGCCTGCGTAACGATCCAGCGCTTGGCGCACTAACAATTGTTCGGCATCCTCTAGCGTCATGTGATCCAACACCTTGGCTGGCGGTGCAATCGCGGCGGCACCGGCCTGAAGTTGCAAATCGCCGGCGGTAATGTGATTGCCGCTGCACAGCAGTACGGCCCGCTCCAACACATGATTGAGTTCGCGCACATTGCCCGGCCAGCTGTAGCGCAACAGCGCATCAATCGCCGTTTGCTCAAGCGCCAAACCCAATTTACCGTAGCGGCGCGCATGTGAGCGCAGATAGCTTTCCGCCATCGGCACGATATCTTCCCGGCGGTCGCGCATCGGCGGCAAACAAATTTCGACCGTATTGATGCGAAACAGCAAATCTTGACGGAATAAGCCGCCGGTAACCGCACGGTCAAGTTCGGCATTGGTGGCGCTAATCAGTCGAATATCCGCTTTTTGCGTGCGTGATGAGCCGACTTTTTCGTATTCGCGTTCCTCTAGCACACGCAATAATTTCGCCTGCTGCGCCAAGTTCATGTTCGCCACTTCATCTAAAAAAAGTGAGCCACCTTCGGCTAACTCAAAACGCCCAAGCCGGTCACCTTTGGCGTCGGTAAACGCACCTTTTACGTGGCCAAACATTTCGCTTTCAAACAAAGTCTCAGGAATTGCACCCATATTGACCTTCACAAACGCCTTGTTTGATCGCCCCGATCGCGCATGAATAAACTGCGCCAACATACTTTTGCCGGTGCCGTTTTCGCCCGTCAGCAATACATTTGCGTCAGACGGTGCGACGCGCGTCACCATTTCCAACACTTGTTTCATAGACGGTGACTTGGCGATGAATTCCGCATCGTCACCGCGCAAAATTTCGTTTTCACGCTCAAGCTTTTTAGACTTGCGCTTCGCCTCGCCCAACGCTAACTGGCAGCGAATAATGGTCATTAGCCGGTAATTATCCCAAGGCTTTTCAATAAAATCATTCGCGCCCAAACGCATCGCCTGCACCGCCAAATCCACCGAGCCCCAGGCGGTCATCACAACGGCTGGAATGTCCGCATCTTGCAAGCGAATTTTGCCCAACAGCTCCATACCCTCAGCACCCGAGGTGGTATCACGGGTGTAGTTCAAATCCAAAATGACCAAGGAGAAAGGCTGACGTTTCAGCTCCTCTAATGCCGCCTCCGGGCTTTGCACCGGCACACATAAAAAGCCTTCGCCCTTTAACAGCAGCTTGAGTGCGTCAAGGACATCTTTTTGGTCATCGCAAATTAGAATGGGAAGGCTAGACATAAACTTCGCAGTACTTAAATAAAGATCGCTAGCATTGTGGGGAATGTGGGCGAAATGCAAGTGCTAGCCGACCACGCTCGCCAAAAACGCGAACTTAAACCCGCTGACCATGGCTTATAACGCGCGCAATCAGCTGGAAAGCTTGACCTATCCGAACAGCGAAGCCGAAAGCTATCGTTATGATGCGAACGATAATCGCATTGGCCGCACCGATGCGAACGGCACCGTACACACGATGATGTTTGATGCCTGGAACCGCCTCAAGAGCCATTCCGCGCCAACTGCGATTTTGACGCAAGCCGCCTCCTCTGTGTTGACGTATGACGGCAATAACAATCTGCTGTCCACCGTCGAAACCTTGGGCGATGGCAGTCTAAAAACCGAGCTCAATCAATACGATACGCGGGATCGCTTGATTCAAACGACAGATCGCAATGGCCGGGTTTTGAAGTATGGCTATGATGCGGCATCGAATCAAACGTCTTACACCGACTCGGATGGCATCGTCTCCACCCGCGAATTTGATAAGAAAAATCGGCTAATTGAAACCCTGCGCGCAACGCTGGGTGCGATCTTGCTGGCCTACACCGGCGCTGACGAACTTAAGACGATTACGCATCCGAATGGAACGGAAACGAACCGCACTTACGATCAAGCCGGGCGTTTAGCCAGTATCACGGTCAGCCAAGGCGCAGTCACCGTTTCGCAGCGCGTTTATACCTTCGATGCCAACGGCAATCGATTAACACAGGTCGAAAAGAATGGCGGCGCGGCCGAAACATCAACCTATGAATATGATCTAGATAATCGCCTAACCAAAGTCATCGGCCCGGATCAAACCGAAGAATATACGATTGATGCAGCAGGGAATCGCAAGACCGAGGTTGTAAAGAACCTTTCGAATGTGGTGTTGGCGAATAAAACCTACACCTACAACAACCGTGAGCAGTTGCTGAGTGTCGCGGACGGCGCGAATACCACGACGTATTTGTATGACGGGAATGGCAATCAGACGTCGGTCAAGATTGGTGTAGCAGCGGCGACCCTTTACACCTGGGGGCCGCGTGATCAATTGGCGAGTTTAAGCACGGGCGCGGCGTTTGAGTATGACTCGGCGGGGCATCGCACGGCGAAGACTAGCGGCGGTAATCGCACGCTGTACGTGTGGAATGGCGACGAACTCGTCGCAGAAACCAACACCATTGGCAACAGC
>JBBQBR010000168.1:0-6094 GCA_038317875.1 Lysobacterales bacterium | reverse complement strand
GGCTAAAGAAAGCGGGTCGTCGCACATGGTTTTACCGGGCGAGTCGGACAGTTTTGCCACCGGCTGGCCATTGCAGCTGACCATTTTGATCACGATATTGATCGGGATTGCGCCCACGTCACAAGTTAGGTTCGTACCAATGCCAAACACCGGTTTGGCGCGGCCGATAAAGATATCGTGCAGCGCCAGCGCTTTTGGCACGGTCAGGCCGTCGCTAAAAACCAGGGTTTTTGCATGTGCGTCAATGCGGTGTTCTCGATAATGCGTCAACATTTTTTCGCCCCATTCCACTGGATCACCAGAGTCGTGGCGCACGCCATCAAAAAGCTTGCAAAAATACAGATCAAAGTCGCGTAAAAACGCGTCCATGCCCACCACATCAGACAGCGCAATGCCTAAATCACCGCGATATTCTTTCGCCCAGGCTTCAAAAGCAGCGCGCTGGCTGTCGGCCAAACGCGGCCCAAGTGCTTGAAAGGCCTGCAGATATTCGTGCGCCATGGTGCCGATTGCGCTGATGCCCAGAGTCTTGGCAATCAGTACATTGCTGGTGCCGCTGAGCTGTTGCGGTAGCTCGTGCTTGAGCGTGTGTACGACTTCTTGTTGCCACGCACCGCTGAAACGCCTACGCGTACCAAAATCAGAGAAAACAAAATGCGCGACATCCGAATGCGAGCGAATGAGCTCGATTTTATCATTCAGCCGTTGGCGCGCGATACTCAAATCCGGCACCGTGCCGAGCGCTTTGAAATAGAGTTCATTGATAATCGCCAGTAGCGGCACTTCAAACAAAATCGTGTGCAGCCAGGGGCCGCGAATGCGAATGTCTAAGCCGTGCCGGGTATCAATTTCAACATAGCCTTCATTGAGCTGAAATAGCCGCAGAAAATCAACAAAATCTGGCTTGATGTAGCGCAGGTTGCGCAGGTAGCTCAATTCGTCTTCATTAAAGCGCAGCGCGCACAGTTGCGTCAGTGCCGCGCGAAAGGGCGCTTCGATCACCAATAAATCGACAGCCTCGGTGCGGCAGCGAAAGCGATATTCCACTTGCGCGCCTGGAAACTGATGCAGCACCACTTGCATCATGGTGAATTTGTACAAATCGGTATCTAATAATGAAGTTAACATTTTATTGCTCCCAAGCCTGCAATTCAGCGGCAGACAGAATCAGCCGCACACCGTTTAGCTGTAATTTTTGTTCCGCCTGCGCGCAAGTTTCCGGCGCGATGCCGCGACATGCGCCCAAATTCACGATCACGGCAAACCCAGCGCGACGCAGTTGCAGCGCCGTTGTCGATACACAGTAGTCGGTCGCCAAACCGCCGACTAATACCGTGCTGACGCTGCGGCTACGTAAAAACTCAATCGCGCCGGTACTTAAACGGTCGTGCAAATCATGAAAGCACGCGCCATAAGGATGCATGTCCGGCTCCACACCTTTCCAGACGAAATAGTCGTATTCACAGGGCTTGGGCAGCGTGTCCAATAGCTCAAAACCACGCGTGCCGACCACCGCGTGTGCCGGCCAGCGGATGTCCATATTAGCGCCTTCAATCTTTGAGTACGCTGGCGCAGCTGGACTTGCTACCCATAACGCTTTTAGGCTGTGCGCGTCCTTCGAGCCTAGGCGATACTGGGCAAATTTGGCTTGCGCATTGAGCTCGAACGCGATTTCGTCGCCACCAACTACCGGCAGCTCGTCCGGGCAAACCGGTGTGAAGGTATATTGCGCATCGACGTCAAACGCCGCAATTTGCGTTTTGCTAGGCAATTGGATTTTGGATTGATTTACGTGCTTAAGCTCGATCATTTTTTGCGCCCCCTTTGCTCATTGCGCTCGGTACATCGAAAATACTAAGGCTAGCGCTGCATTTGCTGCGCGGCCCACAGCTTAAGTTTTTCCCGATTGATTTTGGCGTTGTGGCGAATATCCACTGGAAACGACCCGGAATAGAGCAGGAAATCATTAATGCTTGCACACATTGGATGCGTGGCCGCCAGCGCTTGCAAACGTAGAACGATGTCGAACGGCGGCGCTGATCGCGCATGCAGCGGAAGCTCGAAAATCAGCACCGGCGCTTCACGCGGCGCTGAGCCAACACCGACTAATGCGCTGCGTAAAATCAAGCCCGAGGCATTAAAGATTGCCTCAACCTGTTCGGTATAAAGCGTGCCGTACGCGGTTTGCACGCGGTGCGATTTGCGCCCGCAATACCAAAGTCGGCCCTCGGCATCAAAATAACCAACATCACCCATGCGGTGCACGCAGCGGCCATCGTCATCAATTTTCGCCAGCTCGGTTTTTTCGGGCGCGTTGAAATAGGCCTCGGTCACGCTCGGCCCGCACACGGTGATTTCACCAATCTCACCGGTAGCGCACACGTTTACATCGGGCCAGTGCGTAATCGCCGTATCGGTAATCCCAATGATACGCACGGTGTTTTGCGGCAACGGCATGCCGACACAAATGCCGCCGCCGTTCTCGCTTAAGTCCCGCACTTCGCCCAGCAAGGTGCGGCCTTCCACAATCGCAACCGGTAGCGCTTCAGTCGCACCATATGGGGTAAATATTTGCGCATCGCTGGGCAACATCGAACGGGCTAGCTGCACCAATGCAGGCGGCACCGGCGCACCGGCGCTCATGATCGTTTTTACGCTGGCAAGTTTTTGTTTATGCAGATCGCAATGCGCGGCCAAATTCTGCAAAAGTGCGGGCGAACCAAACAGTGACGCCACCGAGAACTGGCGGATCGCGCTGATTAACTTGTATGGATCCGCCTTCGCTGGCCGCGTCGGGTCCATCACTGGAATGACGCTGGTGCAGCCCAGTGCTGGGTCAAACAGCGCGAACGGTGGAAACGTGGGTAGATTGACGGTGCCGGGCACAATCTGAAACGCAACGCGCAATAGCTCAACCTGGGCGACAAAATGCCGGTGTCGATATTCCACGCCTTTAGGCACGCCGGTGGAGCCGGAGGTAAACAAAATCGCCGCCAAATCATCCGGTTTGGTTGTAATCGGAACTGTTTGCCCAGTGCCGGAGGTTTCGATCTCGCTTAGGCTTGCGCCACTCCAAAACCAGCGTCTGCCGACTGTGATTAAGGTGCTAATAGAGTCGAGTCCCCAGCCCAAAAAAATGCGCGCTGCATGCGCCAGCGGGATGCCAATGAAGGCACTGGGCGCAGCATTGGCTAAACACGCTTTCAAGGCACTTTTTGCTATGCCCGGATCTACCAACACCGGCACCGCGCCTAATTTGAACAGCGCAAACATCACCAAGAAAAACTCAGGGCTGGGGCGCAGCATCACCACCACACGCGCACCGGCGTTGATGCCGTTACGTTGCAAGCCCGCAGCGATGGCGCTGCTGCGGCTTTCCAGCGCGCCAAAACTTAAATCCTGATAGCTAATTTGCAGCCGTTCGCCACTACCCTGCACCTTGATTGGAAAGTGCATCGCAATCCGCGCGGGGTTTTCAGCCGCGCGTAGGCTCAAAGCTTCGGCGATATTGTTCAAGGCTGCGGCGGCTGGTCTAAACCCACATATTTTGCCGCAAACGCCATCCAGTCGGCATTTTCTTCGATTTGCATGAAAGTCGGTTTGCCCGCGCCGTGGCCGCCACGTGTTTCGATGCGGATCAACTGCGGGTTATCGCCGCGATAGCTTTCCTGCAATTGCGCGGCAAACTTAAAGCTGTGCGCTGGGTAGACGCGGTCATCGTGATCGCCGGTCAGCACCATTGTGGCTGGATATTCGATACCCGTTTTGATGTTTTGCAGCGGTGAGTACTTATAAAGTGCGGCGAATTCCGCCGGCGTCTGCGGGCTGCCGTAATCACTTTCCCAGGCTTTGCCAATGGTGAATTCATTGAAGCGCAGCATGTCCAGCACGCCGACCGCAGGAATCGCTGCACCAAACAATTCGGGCCGTTGCAGCATCGTGGCGGCGACCAACAAGCCGCCGTTGCTGCGCCCGTTGATCGCGATTTTCTTCGGCGCGGTGTAGCCTTCAGCGATTAAGTAATCCGCCGCTGCAGCAAAGTCGTCAAAGACATTTTGCTTATTCGTCTTCATGCCAGCCTGATGCCAGTTTTCGCCGTATTCACCACCGCCACGTAGGTTTGCCACCGCATAAATGCCGCCTTTTTCCACCCACGCCAGTGTCGCTGGGCTAAAGCCGGGCAACATTGGGATGTTGAAACCGCCATAGCCGTAAAGCAGCGTGGGCGTTTGCCCATTGGGTTTGAGATCCACCCGGCGGGTAATAAACATCGGGATTTTGGTGCCATCTTTACTGGGGTAAAATACTTGCTCGGTTTGATAGTCGGCCGGATTGAACTTCAGTGTGGCCTTCTTAAAGCTCGTCACGCTGTTGGTCTTTAGATCAAGCCTAAACAGCTCAGACGGATTGGTATAGCTGGCAAAAGAAAAGTAAGTTTCCTGATCTTGTTGCTTGCCGCCAAAGCCGCTAACGGTACCAACGCCCGGCAATCGGATAGCGGTTGTTTTGCTGCCATCCAGACTGACGCGCGTGACTTCTGATTTTGCATCGCGTAAATAGTTGGCGATAAAGCTATCCCCAACCAAGCTTGCCGATAGCAAAGTTGCCTCCGATTCTTTGATGATCGTTTGCCAATTTGCCGGCTCAGGTTTGTTGAAATCAATCGCAATCAAACGATATTTCGGTGCGCCGTTGGTGGTTAGAAAATAGAAGGTGCTGTTGACATTGCCAACTAGGCTGTAGGTGGCATCCATTTTGTCGATCAGCTTGAGCCAATCACCCGCAGCGCTGCCGTCTGCAGCGATCTTTTTGATGTAGACCAAATTTCGCTCATCGGTACCTTCGCTGATCGAATTGACCAGATATTTGCCATCGTCCGTCACGTTAAAACCGGCTGATCGGTCAGGCTCATTCGGTTGTTCAAATACCAGCGCTGCACCGCTTGCGCCCAATTTGTGGAAATATACTTTTTGAAATTTGTTCGCGGCTTTGAGCGCGTTTTCGCCCTCAGGCTTAGCAAAAGCGCCGTAGTAAAAACCGCTGCTATCGGGTGTCCAGGTGGCGCCGCTAAATTTGCTCCACGCAATCACGTCGCTTAAATCTGCGCCGGTCGCGATATCGCGCACCTTCCAAGTCTGCCAATCCGAGCCGCCTTCAGATACCGCATACGCCAAATATTTGCCATCCGGTGAAACACTCATGCTATTGAGCGCCATGGTGCCATCGGCGGACAGCGTGTTCGGGTCTAGTAACACGCGCGGCTCGGCTTTTGGGTTTGCCATCGTGTAAAGCACGGCCTGATTTTGCAGCCCGTCATTGCGCGTCATAAACCAACGCCCGCCTTCGGAAAACGGTACACCAAAGCGTTCAAAATTCCAAAGCTCAGTCATACGTGCTTTTAGCGCATCCCGCGCGGGCAGCGTGGCCAGCACACTTTGCGTCATCTCATTTTGCGCAGCAATCCATGCCTTGGTTGCAGCGGAATCAATTTCCTCAAGGCCACGATACGGGTCGGCCACTTTGACATCTCCGTAGGTGTCCACCGTGTCCATGCGCGCAAAGCTTGGGTATTTACTGGCGGGCATTTGGGCACTGTCAGACGCCGTGATTTCAGCTTTTGGATTCATTGTTTCCGACTTCACTGGCTCTTTCGCACAGGCAGCAATACAACAAGCAATGGCAAGGGTTAAAGGCAGTTTGGCTAAATTACGCATTCGATTAAAGCTCCGCTTGATTTAAATGACTGGGTTTTCTGAATGAGATTATTTTACTTGGGCTCATCGCCCGAAATGAATCTTGGCCCCTTGCCTGCAGTTTTTTCGTATAGGCCGCCGCCCGCTTTTCGATATTGCGTGAAGCCGCCTTTTGCGACGTTTTTTTCCTTCAGCAAATGCGCGCTTGAGACCGCCATTTGCGAGGCGGAAAGCACGCGCTGAATCGGCACGCCACACACGGGGCAGTGGCTTAAATCGGCATCGCTCATGATCAGCGCCAGCACCTGCGCCAGCTGCGTTCCTTCCGACTTCATGTTGTCGGTGCCCCACAACACGAAGGCCACCGTCTCGGGAAAATCATTGCCGTCTGCCATATGACG
>JBBQBR010000167.1:0-6097 GCA_038317875.1 Lysobacterales bacterium | reverse complement strand
GGCGCGCTTCGCGTACGTAAATTTTCCTGATGCGCGAATTCATTTTCAGGTTTGAAAAGCGGGATCTGTTCCATGCCCAACTATAGCTGATGTAGTCCTAGCAATCGGAAAACGAGCACAAAAGTGGGCCTCACACCCCGCCGGTTTCGCCGACGCACCCTACTCGAAGCCATTCCTGAATATTGCATCGGCGCGGTAGTACACGTTGCCCACCAACTCTCGTGAAACAAAGAAGTTGCCTCCGCTAACGAACGGGGTTGATTTCACTTCGCCTGTAGTCACCTGCAAATTGGGGTTGCTGTAGGTACTGACTGTCGCTGTAGTAGCATCCCCTACATAGCTTGGATTTACATCCGGAAACACCAGTGCAATGCCCAGCGTTTGTCCGGCGCTGATCGGTAAATCCGGGACGGTAATCGGTAGTGAAACCTGACCGGTTGCGCCCTGGCGGCCGGTTACGGTGGCGTGCAAAGTCCAGCCGGCATTGCTACTGGTAGGGCCCGTGCTTGCTGTGCCGCCCAGAGCACTGCCACTGCGCGTGTACACCTGAACCTGGAAGTTGCCGTTGACCACTGCCGCTGTGGCCGTATTCAGACCGGTGACCACCACATCGGTCTGCGCGCGCAGATCCATAAACATGCCCCAGCCGGCAAAGCCGGCGTTGTTGGTAGGCCCAGGTGCGGCGGGCAATTGTTGCCCTAACGGTCGCCAGCTGAGCGAGCCGACCAGCGCACGTGAGGTGAACACGTTGCCGCTTGTGGTGAACGGAGCAGATATAGCTTGCCCAGTTACCAGCGTTAGACCCGGACTGCTGTAGGTTTCCACCGGCGGATTACCGCTGCCGAAGTAGCGCGGCCCGAATCCGAGGAAGCGCAAACCCACGCCCAGCGTTTGCCCAGGCGCGACGTTGAGCGGCGGCAGGGTGATCGGCAGTGAAATCCGACCGAGGCCCTGGCGTGCATTGACGATGCCTCGCAGAGTCCAGCCTGCGCTGGAAGTCGCCGGGCCTGAGCCCGTGACATTGCCTAAGGCAGTACCGGTGCGCGTATAGACCTCAATCTGGATAATTGCCGTCTGGCAGAGCGTCACTTGCGACGGTCATGCCGGTAACCACGGCACCCGTTGGCGACTGTAAATTGAAGAACAAGCCTGAATTCGCTGCGCCGGCGTTGTCGCTGGGGCCCGGATTGGCTGGCAATATGGGATCGGCGAGCCGATACTGGATCGATCCAACCAGCGCGCGCGAGCTAAAGAAATCACCCGTTGTGGTAAATGGCGCCGAGCGGCTGTCGCCCGTGCGTAGCGTCAAGTTGGCGTTACTGTAGGTTTCCAACGGCACCGCGCCAGTGCCAAAGTACCTCGGACCAGCGCTGAGAAACTCGACCGCAACGCCAAGTACCTGACCGGCTGCGATCGGCAATTCCGGAAGGGTAATCGGCAGGGAAATCTGACCGCTGCCCTGCGTGGCTGGTACCGTCCCTAGAACCGTCCAACCCGCACTGGAACTACCTGGACCCGCGCTTACCGGCCCGCCGAGTGCCGTACCGGCGCGGGTACTGATCCGCACGCTGAAAGTGGCCCCAGGCAGCGCGTTGGCGGCTGTAGTTAGCCCGGTAACAACGATACCGGTATTGGCCTCCAGATCGAAAAAGATCGCGCTACCCGGGCTGCCACTATTGTTTGGGGGGCCGGGATTAGCGCTCAGCACAGCCTCGGTTTGGGCATAGCTAGGTGCTGCAGCAAATAGTAAAAACAAAAAAAGGCTAATCAATTGGCGCATTGACGTACTCGTTAGGAAGACTGCTGATGCCAAAGCGAACAAAAAAGGGTGAAAGCTTCATCGGGTAGCTCCGTACACGCGGCATTAGCGATAAAGACAAAGTTTCGAGGTATATAAGGCAAATATTTGTGAACCTGGGCAATGCCGGGACAAAAGCAATTAGCGAAGACAACTACCGAAGAAAGAACAGTCCTGAAATGCGGGCAACAGGTGCACCGTGACTTCATGGCTTTATCAAAGATCATCGCAATCGTGCCTTGACCTGTACTGGATTGATCACGTGAAAGTGCTTGCCATTGTCGGGCTGGTAGATCGCAACTGGGTCACCGGAACGCTTGGCGAGATCCACATAGCACCCCTGTCAACGCTTCGCGCCGCACCTAACGGTTCAACTCGCATGACTCGGGGACAAACATGGTTCGCTACTCCTTTTGTTGTCGGGCATTTGTTGTCGGGCACTTGCACCCCTTAACGCTTTGCCGATTTGTGCTAGCGCACTCATTCAAAGCCATTCCTAAAACCAAAATCAGTCAACGTTTTCCAGCGCGCCAGCAAAGTTTTGAACGCTTCAGGCGTATTTGTAGCCGCTGGCATTCCTGCTTGATTGGCCGTGTTTACCCCGTGGCAGCCACCACAGACGAGTACTTCACCAGGCTGCGCCGAAAGCCAAAAGCGCTCACGCACAACCGCGTCACCATTTGGGGCTGTGGTTTGCCAGCTAAGTGCGCGGCGTGTCGGCACAAATACTGCTATTGATCCGTCAGGCGCAATCGCGGTGCTGCCCGCTGGCCCTGTTGGATTCGGTACATTTAAATTGCCGAGCGCCGGCTCGTGCATGGCCTGCGCTAGCACGCGCCGGCCGGGTGCGCCGGTGGGATTTTGCGCATTTAGCCCGATGCCGCGAATCTGATCGCCCTGAAATATTTGAAAATGCGCAATATCATAAATTTTGCCACCGCTGCCCAGTGTTTGCTTACCGCCCGGAATACGCAGGTTATAGGGCTGCTGCTTGTCGGCGCGATCACGCGCGGTGGCGTCACGAATGATGATCACCGCTAAACCGCGTGCCGCTAGATCCGCCATAAAAACCGCAGGGTTAACATTTTCCGCACCAAACGCCGCCAATTCCGGCGCTTCAAGCGCACCCGCTGGATTCGGCGGCACCGCCGTTGGGCGCACTTCTACGGGCGATAGCTCCCAAAGTGGCCCGCTGTAGCTTACTAACGTGTCAGGGTTAAAGTAGGAAATCGTTTTGCTAATACCGCTTGTCAGCGCTTCGACGGGCACAAAGTCGTTCGCACCATTGCGCGCTAAACGTTGCAAGCGAAACTTATATTTAGGATCGGGACTCGCGGTGGTGCCCAGGTTTCCTGCTTCCGTTTGTTCCAATGCGTGCGACGCAACCAATGCGCCATCGCTCATAAGGATTGGGTTACGGTAGTGGCCGCTGTGATTGGCAGCGGGCACAGTGCTGCTAGTACTGCGCGGCGTCAAATATTCCACCACCATCGCGTCGGGATTTATCGTTGGTGCGCCAGTGATCGCAAAAATCTGACCCGAACCATGGGTGCCAAACTCGGGCGCATCAATGCCAACAAAGCGTCCCGGAATGTTTGGGTCTTCCGCCAAATACAACAAGTTTTCCAGCTGCAGTAGGTTCGCGTGCGGGCTTAAGCCAGGATTAAATTCGACCAAGTTTGGATCATCATTGAAACTGCGGTCAAAATAGCTGAGCAACTCATGGCGGCCAATGTGGTTTAGCATTTCCTCACCGGTGCCATCCTGGCGAATCGTCCAGGGTAAAAACTGATTCAAACGATGACCATTGACAGTCGACCCCGATACGGCCACTAGCGGCTCAGGGAACACCTCACTCAAGCCAACAATTTGCGCGTTGGCTGCCTCAGACGTCCAATTGAAATTGCCAAACGGGTTGCCCAGGTTATCCGCTTGCTGATCAGTTTGCAGATGATCCCAGCGACTAAAAACCACGCGCCCGAAGCTGTCAACAATCGGATCAAACGAGCCTGATGGCGAATGCTGCATCAAGCTCAACGCACCGCTGGTCGGGTTGAGTTTCCAAAGCCCAGTCGGTGTCGCGGCAGACTCATATTCGTCTTGCTGCGGGTACAAATGCCGCTCCCCGGAACGCGGTCGGTCGGAAACGAACACAATCGTACCGTCAGTTAAATACGCCGCTTGAACGTTATTGAAATCAGCCGGCTGGTTTGCAACCTTGACAATGCTGACCGTCTGACCCGCACCAAAACCGGTCACCTCATAGAGCTGCCAATAATACGGGCTGCTCTGAAACTGTGCCGTAGGTGCGCCGATAACCATGCTGAAAATGGCCTTTGTGCCGGAAAAATGCATCGCCGGATCACGCACAGAAATCGAAGTTGCGCCTTGAAAGCCAACTTGGCCAAAGCCTGCTTCTTGCGTCAAATTGCGCAAAGTGCCGTTGGTATAGCGAATGTAGAGATCACCGCCACGCCCGGATTCTTCAATGCCGGCGCGCTGGTTGCCAAAAGTGGAAGCGATAGTCGTGAAATCTGACGGGATTGGCATTTGCGTCACGAACATGATTGGATTGTTCAACACTTTTGGTACCGCAAACGCCGTCATGCTCAGCGCGGTAAAAAATAAAAAACATGATCGAGTTAAAATTCGCATCCGCCACCTCTAAATGGGTTCACGAAGTCTGCACGCGTCTAGGGCACAACAGCATGCATGATTCGACAAAACCTTAACTTTTAGGTGGGAAATCTGGTTGAGTGCAGTCGTTGGCTGGGTATGGCTTCCTAACTTATGAATATCCAACCACCTAAGGGTGCTAGACAAGCGAGATAACTTCGCTATACTGCGCGGCTCGCTAACGCGAAAAACTCTTGCCGGAGTGGTGGAACTGGTAGACGCGTCGGATTCAAAATCCGAAGCCCTTAAAAGCGTGTGGGTTCGAGTCCCACCTTCGGCACCAAATAGACGTTTGATAACGTCCAAGAAAGACCACAAACCCGCCTAACAGCGGGTTTTTTTATGGATTTAGTGTCCAAAGGCGTACTAGCCGGTTTGATGGTATCCGGGCAAAGTTGTTGCTAGATTCGTTGGTATCACGGCGCATTTGCCGATACCAACAAAACAGGTACCAACATGTCGTAAGTCTCGCAAAAATTGGATCCTAAAACGATCAAGGGCAAGATCAAACCCGGCGATAAAACATAAAGTTGACAGATGGTCAAGGCCTTTACCTATTGGTTAACCCGAACGGCTGATGTTATTGGCGCATGGGGTATCGTTTTGGCGGTAGTGAAAAATTGTTAGCCAACGTTGAATTCAGCCGACATGCGGATTTTCTCCTCTGCCCAGAGTCTACCTCAGTCGGCTCACGCTCCCAACGAATAAGGATAGGTCGCGCGCAGCCGCGACCTTATACCGCGTTGAACAAGCCCGGCCCGATTGCGTCGAGCTATTTTGCTGTGTCACATTGGCCGAAATAAACTCAAGATCTTCGCGAGCGGTGCTGGCGACCGTGCAATCAAAGCGTGTATTCCACGTTTTGCTTTCCGGGCCAACGACACTGTTGATCGTTGCAACCAAGTACGGATCACCGTTTTCGGGTGTGAGCCACTCAATACGATTGAGATAGCCAACGCCGTCCAGCGTTTGATTGAAGTAAGACTTCTTAGGTTGATTTTGATTGACATTACTCATGACGTTCTCCAGGGCAAAAAAAAGCCGGTGAACGCCCCATCGGGATCGTTATCCCGGCGGGTTGATTGAATGCTCTCGTCTTAAACTAATCGCTCAGGAAAGAGCGCGAGATTATTAGCTGCCTTTCGGCTTGGTACGCGGTAATGGTGGCGCGCTGGATGGCGGGCGTCAAGGGGCAAGATGCATGCGCGAAATAGCCCGGCCAATACAGCGGTTAATCCGCTGTCATTATTGGGCAGCACACGTTACGGTCAAGACTTAAGCAGAGACTCGCTCAAGCAATACTTTACAAACGGCACCTGTCAGTGCAACACGTTCGATGACGAATAACGCTGAGCTAACCAGCAGCTACCGCGCGAATGCGTTCCAGTCTTAGCGAGGAACTCCCCCGGAGTCCGGTTGAGCGTTTGGTTATGGGGCACGGCCGCCACCCAGTATTTTCCTACCCAAGCAAGACGCCTTTCCGTTCTCGTAACAAATGTGACACAGCATTCGTACATCAGCGTCCGCGAGTGCTTCCGCGCTCCACTCGCCTAGGCGCTCAAGATTTGAGTTGCATCGATCACACCATGCATCTGGCCAAGGATCTTCATTCGTTGGCTCTGA
>JBBQBR010000166.1:0-6098 GCA_038317875.1 Lysobacterales bacterium | reverse complement strand
AAAGGTGAGCGCATCACGCTGACCAACCACGGCGAAGCCATCGTGGATCTTTGCCCGCCCGCTGAGAAACCCGTTGAAGAATTGAGCTGGGAAGAAGCGAAAGCCAAGCTGGACAGGCTATATGGGCCGCGAAAGAAATTTGATGTGACTAAGTTAAAGCCTGCAGAAGCGGCGTTCACTGGAATTTCGCTCGTTGAGCAGCTATTGGAAGATCGAGGTGAGCGTTGATCGCCTACGTAGAGTCTTCAGGGCTTGCAATGATGGCCTTGCGTCAAGCCGGGCATTTGGAGCTGCAAACCCGATTGTTGGCATTCGACGAGCAAGTCTGCCAAGCCGTCGGCATTATTGAATTGAGCAGCGCCGCCGCGCGCTGGATACGACGCACCCAACCGACCCCGCAATATGCGCAATCGGTACGTGAGAGTATTGAGGAAATTTGGCGCACAACCACAAAACACGCGATTGACGACGCCCAAATCCAACGCGCCGCCAGCCTGTGCGAACGCTACCAACTGCGCGCCTATGATGCTCTTCACCTAGCCGCCGCCGAATCGCTGATGCGCATCGTCAGCAGCAAACACATGCGCTGGTTTGGTTTTGATGAGATGCAAAACAAGGCGGCGGTGGCCATTGGGTTGCGGAATGGCATGGTCGTATGATTGCCGCCCCTGACCCGCCTTAAGGCAACGTAATGCCAAACTTTATTCGTATGACTGACTTAGATCTGGCCGGTAAGCGCGTGCTTATCCGGGAAGATTTGAATGTGCCGATTGCACTAGATGCGGCCGGTATTTCACACATAACGGCCAGCCAGCGGCTGGAAGCGGCGCTGCCGACGTTGCGGCTTGCGCTGGAAAAAGGTGCGGCGGTGATGGTGATGAGCCATTTGGGGCGCCCGAAAGAGGGCGTGTTTGAGGCTTCAGAGTCGCTTGCACCAATTGCGGATTGGCTGAGCCAACATTTAGGTTTCAAAGTGGCGCTGATCCGGGATTATCTGGACGGCGTCATCGTGGCGCCGGGCACTTTGGTGCTGTTGGAAAACGTGCGTATGAATGTCGGCGAGGGCAAAGACGATGCGGCCTTAAGCCGCAAATATGCGGCGCTGTGCGATGTTTTTGTGATGGATGCCTTTGGCACCGCGCACCGCGCGCAGGCCAGCACGCACGGGGTGGCGCGCTTTGCCAAAGTCGCCTGCGCTGGGCCGCTATTGACGGCAGAACTGGAGGCGCTGAGTTTGGCGCTGGAAAACCCCAAGCGGCCGCTGTTGGCGATTGTTGCGGGCAGCAAGGTGTCGAGCAAGCTTGAGCTTTTGAGTGCGTTGGTGGAAAAAGTAGACCAGCTAATTGTTGGTGGCGGAATCGCCAATACCTTTCTTGCCGCAAGTGGTTTTGCCGTCGGCAAATCGCTATACGAGCCGGATTTGCTGCAAACCGCACGCGATATTATGGCGAAAGCAAAAGCGCGCGGTGCCACGATCCCCTTGCCGCTTGATGTCACCAGCGCCGCCGAATTCAGCGCCAGCGCGCAAGCCAATATTGAAGGCATCGACAGCATTGATGCGAACGAGATGATTTTGGATATCGGGCCCAAAACCGCCGCGCATTACGCACAACTGATTGCGGATGCAGGCACCGTGGTTTGGAATGGCCCGGTGGGCGTTTTTGAGTTTGACAATTTCGCCGCTGGCACCAAAGCCGTTGCCGTAGCGATTGCGAACAGCGCCGCATTTTCCATCGCCGGCGGTGGCGACACGCTGGCCGCGATAGAAAAGTTCGGCGTTGACGGAAAGATTAGCTACATTTCCACGGGCGGCGGCGCATTCTTGGAGTTTCTGGAAGGCAAGACCTTACCTGCGGTCAAGATTTTAGCGGAGCGGGCGGCGGAAGCGGCATCGGCCTAATGTAAAAAAGGCCGGGTTTGCGCGCAGTGAATTCGATTTTCGTCGCGCAAGCAAGCGTGCGCCAATTTGGCGTAAGCTTTGCGTCAAATTCAGGAGCGCACAACATGTCTGCCCAACCCGCCTACAAAGAGTTGACTTACTTGGACTACGTCGCCCTACCAAGCGACGGCAAGCGTTACGAGCTGATTCAGGGCGCGGTTTACGCGATGGCCGGCGCAGGGCGACGGCACCAGCGCATTGTGCTTGCGCTTGCCGCCCAACTTTTTGAAAAATTACGCGGCCGCCGCTGCGAGCCATTTGTCGCGCCTTTTGATGTGCGCCTGCCGCGCGTCGGGCAGGCGGCAAACGATGCGACGACCGTGGTGCAGCCGGATTTGCTGGTGTATTGCGACCCGAGTAAACACGACGAACGCGGTGGTATCGGCGCGCCAGATTTCGTGATCGAAGTGCTCTCCCCCGGCAGCGGTGGGCATGACCACGTGCGCAAGCTGCGCTTGTACGAAGCGGCGGGCGTGCAAGAATACTGGATCGTCGATGGCGCAAACCGCGTGGTGCTGGTGTATTTGCGCGCCGGGGATCGTTTTGCACCGTTGGAATCATTCAATTTTGACGCGCTTGCGCCGGTGCAAGCGATACCGGAATTGATTTTGGATTTTGCCGCAGTAGCGTTGGAATTGGATCGGGAGGAGACGGTTTAATATTGATCGTCCCGAAAGAGGCACTAAGAATTTGTGCCTCTACTTTACGACGGCAAAAACTACTTAGGCTTAATGTAAAGAAGCCGGGTAAGCGTGCAGCTAACCCGGGGAATTCCTATTTACGCCGCCGCATCCCGATAACTATCCGGGCTCGGGCACGAACACACCAGATTCTTATCGCCATAGACGTTATCGACGCGCCCAACCGGGCTCCAATACTTGTCTTGCAGGCTTGAACCCTTGGGAAAACAGCCTTCGGATCGGCTGTATTTGCGATTCCAATCGTCTTTCGCCAAATCAAACACAGTGTGCGGTGCGTGCCGCAGTGGGCTGTCTTCAATGGCGAAGCGGCCATTCGCGACATCGTCAATCTCGTGGCGAATTTGGATCATTGCCTCGCAGAAACGATCAATCTCGACTTTTGCTTCCGATTCGGTCGGTTCGACCATCAATGTTCCCACGACCGGAAAACTCATCGTCGGCGCATGAAAGCCGAAGTCGATCAAGCGCTTAGCAATATCGTCCACGGATACGCCGTATTGTTCTTTCATGGCGCGTGGATCCAAAATGCATTCGTGCGCGACGCGGCCGTTGTGGTTTTTGTACAGCAGCGGAAAGTGCGGCTCTAAGCGCGTGGCGATGTAGTTGGCGCTCAAAATGGCGACCTCGGTGGCGCGCGTCAAACCGTCGCCGCCCATCATCACAATATAGGCATAGGAAATCGGCAAAATACTGGCCGAGCCAAACGGTGCGGCGGATACTGGCCCGACGTAAATACCTTTTGCCTCAGGCGAACTAGGCTTGCCGCCGTCCTGCACCGGATGCCCAGGCAAAAACGGCGCGAGGTGCGCTTTCACGCCAATCGGGCCCATACCCGGACCACCGCCGCCGTGCGGGATGCAAAAGGTTTTGTGTAGATTTAAGTGGCTGACATCCGCACCAAAATCACCCGGCCGCGACACGCCGACTTGCGCATTCATGTTTGCGCCGTCCATATAAACCTGGCCGCCGTGCTGGTGGGTCAGATCGCAAATCGCGCGGATTGCTTCTTCAAATACGCCGTGCGTGGACGGATAAGTCACCATCAGCGCAGCCAGATTCTTGCTGTGCAGCTCGGCTTTCGCGGTCAAATCAGCGAGGTCAACATTGCCCTCGGCATCGCAATTAACCACCACCACGTCCATACCAACCATGTGCGCGGAGGCCGGGTTAGTGCCGTGTGCGGACTGTGGAATCAGGCAGATTTTACGGTGCCCTTCGCCCCGGCTGAGGTGGTAGCCGCGAATTGCCAACAGCCCGGCGTATTCGCCTTGCGCGCCAGAATTGGGCTGTAGGCTGATTGCTTCGTAGCCAGTGATGTCGATTAGCCATTGGCTCAGCTCATCAAATAACTGCTGATAGCCGCGCGTTTGCGATGCAGGCGCAAAGGGATGCAGCGCGCCAAATTCCGGCCAGGTGACCGGCATCATCTCGGCGGTGGCATTGACCTTCATGGTGCACGAGCCCAAGGGAATCATCGCCCGATCTAGCGCCAAATCGCGGTCCGAAAGCTTGCGCATATAGCGCAGCAATTCGGTTTCTGAGTGGTGCGTTTGAAACACGGGGTGGCGCAAACAGGCACCGTCGCGCTTGAGTTTGCTGGGAATCGCAGTCGCCCGAATCGGGACAGCCGTAGCCGGAACCGCAAGCGTTGCGGCGATTTCACTGTATTTCAGCACGCCGTATTTCAGTGCTCCGCCTTTCAGCACATCGGCGAAAATGGTGAACAGGGTTTCAACCAATGCCGGCGTGCTGGTTTCATCCAAGGAAATGCCAATGCGGGCATCGTCAATAAGGCGGAAATTGATTTTGTGTGCCGCCGCCGCCGCAATAATCTCGGAGCGCTTAGGGCCAACATTGAGCGTCAGCGTGTCGAAATAGCTGGCGTTTTCAATCACCACGCCCAACTTTTGCAAACCCGCTGCCAATACCGCCGTGCGCTGATGCACATCGGAGGCAATCGCATGCAAACCATCGGGGCCATGATAAACCGCATACATCGAGGCGATCACGGCGAGCAAAACTTGCGCGGTACAGATATTGGACGTGGCTTTTTCGCGGCGTATGTGTTGCTCGCGGGTTTGCAGGCTCAAGCGATACGCCGGCTTGCCGCCAGAATCAATGCTGACGCCAATCAAACGCCCCGGAATCGCGCGTTTGTGCGCGTCCTTTACCGCCATGTAGGCGGCGTGCGGGCCGCCAAAACCCATTGGCACGCCAAAGCGCTGGGTGCAGCCAATGGCGATATCAGCACCCAGTGCGCCGGGCGGTGTCAACACTACCAAGGCGAGCAAATCGGCCGCCATAATGGAGACCGCGCCCGCCGCTTTCAATGCCGCAATCGCTGGGCGGAAGTCGCGTATTTCGCCGTCAGTACCCGGGTATTGAAAAATTGCGCCGAAAACTTTGCTGGCGTCCAAATCTGTATTTGGATTGCCGACGATCAAGCTCCAGCCCAAGGGCTCAGCGCGGGTGCGCATCACCGCAATGGTTTGCGCGTGGCAATTTTCGTCAATAAAAAACGTGGTCGACGCGGATTTGCCAACGCGCTTTGCTACCGCCATGGCTTCTGCACCGGCCGTTGCTTCATCGAGCAGGGATGCATTTGATACGTCCAAACCGGTCAGCTCCACAATCATGGTTTGGTAGTTCAACAGCGCTTCCAAACGGCCCTGTGAAATTTCAGGCTGATACGGCGTGTAGGCGGTGTACCACGCTGGGTTTTCTAGAATATTGCGCTGAATAACAAACGGCAGATGCGTGCCGTAATAGCCTTGACCAATTAAGGATGTGAACACCTGATTTTGTTCGGCAAGGCCGCGCATTTTCGCGATTGCTTCGACTTCAGATAAAGGCGCACCAATATATTTGGAAAGCGGGTGCAGCGGCCGGATATCGTTCGGCACGGTTTCTTGGATCAACGCTTCCAAAGAACTGGCACCAATGGTTTCCAGCATCTGATCGACTTCAAAAGGTGCAGGGCCGATGTGGCGCGCAGCAAAGTCAAACGCCGCAGGCGTGTATTTCGTATGGGTGGGCATAAAAATCCTGAGTTGGGCATGAGGCGAGCGATCCGGAAGAGCGAACCGGCCGATATTTCATACCCCCTCTGTCTGCGTTGCCTGAGAGCGTTATCCCGTCGGCACGCGCGTCGTCAAACGCGCAATTTTCCAGAGTTTTTTCCAAGCACACGCAAAAACGTGCATTTGGGCTGCAAGCGGTCCTTTTGCCTGAGAGTTTCCGGGGCGGTTGCTCCTTCGGCGCGGCCTGGAGCTGACGTTGGCAGTCTCTCCCGATTGCGCGTCAAGGTTAGCACACGAGGTGCAAAAGTTCGTCAATGTGCTGGCGCACGAATCAGGACGTTGGTATCAACCGAAACCTTCACTCACCCAAGCTTGTGCGCTCGCCTCATTGATTTCTTCAATGCTGGGTATTTTGTTGGTTCGACCTGCTTTGCGGTG